>CAZIXH010000204.1:0-5259 GCA_964543055.1 uncultured bacterium | reverse complement strand
TCGTAGAGCAGCGGCCCCAGGGCCTGGGGCAGCCCGCCGCCCAGAGCGGGCGCATTGGCGGGCGGCTGAAACCGGGTAACCGCAAAGCTCAGCAGTCCGGCCAGACCGATAGCACCCAGCCCCGCCACCCAGGGCAGGCGGGGCATCAGGTCTTGCCCCACATTGGCACTGGCTGCCGAGAGCAGCATGATCACAAACAGAAACAGCACCACGATGGCCCCGGCGTAGACGATAATCTGAACCATGGCCACAAAGCGGGCCTCGAGGGCCACATATACGCCCGCCACCACCAGGAAATTGGCTATCAGGGCCAGTGCGGCATGGACGGCATTCTGCAGCCGTACCACCGCCAGGCCACTGCCAATCAGCAACAGCAGGGCAAGGATTTCCCATAATCCGACACTCATTGGTTCCTCCATAGGACTTGCGGCATCGGGTTCTCCCGGTCGCTCATAATCGGGGTGATTCTAACCAGAAAAACGCTCATTGGCGAACATGTCGTAGGGGTGAGCGAGCCCGGTGAAGCCTTGAAGTTACCGGTTCAAAATCCTACTTCTGTTGAGGCGGCTTGACACCCTCGAGCTCAGGACGCACGTAGGGTACGCTGTAGCCCTTCTTGACCGGCTTACCGGTATAGGTCGCCTCGCGGCGCTGGGGCTTGGTGCCCTGCACTTCAACAAGCATGTCTTCCTTGCCATACACAAAGTCGGAGTAGCGGTAGTCGGCCATCTCGAAATCGTAGCCCATCACCACCGCACCGGTAGGACAGGCTTCCTCGCAAAGGCCGCAAAAGATGCACCGCAGCATGTTGATCTCATAGACCCTGGCATACCGCTCCCCCGCGCTAACCGGATTGTGGGGGTCATTTTCAGCCGCCTCCACGTAAATGGCATACGCCGGGCAGGCCGCCGCGCAGAGCGAACAGCCAATGCACTTTTCAAGCCCATTGGGATGCCGGGTGAGTACGTGGCGGCCATGAAAGCGGGGCTTAAGCGGTACCGGTGCATCGGGATAGGGAATGGTAACGGGTTTGGAAAAAAGCGCCTTGAGCGTGATGCCCATGCTCTGTGCCAGTGCAGCAATGCTCATGGGTTCCTCCTTTGTCTAGTCGCCCGCACCCATGCGGGGGGATACTCGAGGTTTGGGTTTGGCCGTCAGGATCAGGTAGGCCGAGAACACCAGCAGGCTGAGTAGCGAAAGCCAGCCCAGCGTAGCGATGGGCAGCTTGAAAGCCACCACCAGCGCTGCCAGCATGAACCAGGCCAGCGCCAGCGGGAACAACCGGCCCCAGCTAAAAACCATCAGTTGATCGTAGCGCAGGCGGAAAAGCGTGCCCCGGACCCAGATGAAAAAAAACAGGAAGAGCGCAATCTTGACAAACATCCAGACAAAAGGCAGGGCAAACAACCCCCCGATGAGGGGTATTTGCTCGAGGAACCCAGGCATCCGCCAGCCCCCCAGAAAAATGGTGGGAATCATGGCCGAGGCGGTAATGAGGTGAATGTACTCGGCCATCTGAAACAAGGCCCACTTGATGGAGCTGTACTCGGTGTTGTAACCACTGACCAGCTCTTGCTCGGCCTCGGGCAGATCGAATGGGGTGCGGGCGGCCTCGGCCATGCTGGTTAGCAAGAAAATGGCAAAGGCCGGCAGCATGTACAGAACCAACCAGCCGTTCTGATGCTGCCACTCGACGATCTCGCGCAGGTTGAGCGAACCCACCAGCAACACGGGTGCCAGCAAGCTGATGCCCAGGGCCAGCTCGTAGGAGATGAGCGAGGCTGAGGAGCGCAGCGAACCCAGCAAGGAGTACTTGGACTTGGAAGCCCAGCCCGCCAGGAAGATGCCGTAAATGGCCATCTCCGAAACCGCAAAGACGTAGAGAATGCCCACGTCCAGGTCAATCACCCAGGGATCGTAGCCAAAGAAAGCGTCCTTAGGGCCAAAGGGAATGAGGCCGAAGGTCAGGAGTGCAAAGGTGACCGAAATCAGGGGCGCCATCACAAAAATGACCTTGTCCGCCCTGGCCACGATGATGTCCTCTTTGAAGATGGACTTAATGGCATCCGCAATCGGCTGAAACAACCCGTTAGGCCCGACCCGGTTGGGCCCCTGGCGAATCTGAATGCGGGCCAACAGGCGCCGCTCGATCAGGGTCATGTAAGCGAAAGCGGTGAGCAAGCCAAAAATCACCAGAAAAGCCTTGATGCCGACCATCCAAAGCGGGTCGGTGGGGTTGGCGTTGGCAGCCGGAGTGGGGTCTGCAGCCAAGGCCAGTCCGGCAATCAGCAGCAGGCTGAAAGCAAGGAGCTTTTGAAGGGAGATGGCTAGGTTCTGGCTTGCGCTGCAAAGATAGGGAGTGGGGGCAGGGCCACTCGAGGCGACCCGCTCGTATGGGTTTTGACCCTGTGCCCTGTCCCCTGGTCCCTGTCCCCTGTTGCAAAGCGACATCATGCTTCACCCCCCACCAGTACCCGGGCCTCCAGACGGCGGCCCGCCCAGGCGCCCAGCGCGGGCAGATACATCACCCCATCGGGGAGGCCGGGCACCACCTTGACCTCGAGGGTGTCTACACCCCTCGGCGTCTCCAGTTCGACCCGATAACCTTCGGCCAAGCCCTGAGCCCTGGCTGTCTCCGGACTCATCTCCAGCCTGACCCCCACCACCCTGGCCACCGCCCCAACCAGCTGCTCCTGCCGCCACATGGTGGGGCGCAGGTAGAGCTGGCCTGTGGTTACATCCGACTCCGAGGCCGCCCAGCCTGCTGTCCTGGGCAACCAGCGCTCCATCACCGGAGGTAGTTTGTGTTTTTCAACCAGCCAGCGGGTGGCCTGACGCACCAACCGGAAGGGCGTCTTCACCCCGGCAGCCTCGGCAATCAAGCCCAGGGCCGCTACAGCGCCATCGGCTTCGCCATTGTTGATGCCAGCAGGCTCCAGAGGTAGCACCCGGCCTTCCAGGTTAACCGTGTGACCCCGCTTTTCATAGGCGGTCTGGTTGGGCAGCACCACATCGGCATACTTATCGGCCAACGGGTGGCGGTGGGTCAGGTGCAGGATGCGGAAGGAAGCCGCCCTGAGCTGGGCTTCGGTGGGCAGGTAAGCGTAATAGACCGCTTTGGGCCCCATCTCGGTCCAACCGGCACCCCCCTTGGCCGGGAACAATCCCAAAGCCTCGAGGCCCCGGGCGTTGGCCGCGGGCGTCATGCACATGACCCGAGCACCGGAGCGCTCGGCCAGTTGCCTGGCCTTCATGGCCGCTTCAGGCTGGTTGAGCACCCCTGCACCCAGAATCAGCACAACCCTCTGGCTGGCCGACAGCCGGCCCTTGACCCAGGCTAGCTGCTCCCTCAGCCCGTCTGGGGCCTCCGCCTGATCCAGCAGTGCCGAGAGCAGGGCTGCCTCCGCCCCTGGAGCATGCACGGCGCTGGCTCCCGCCCATTTTGCGGGGTTGGCCGGGTAGGCGCTGAATAGGGCCAGCTTATCGGTGAGGCGCGGCATCCGCTCCTTGATGTTGAGGTCGGCAAAGGGCGTGCCGTGGTTCAGCCTTGCAGCAGGCTTCAGGCCACGGCTATATTCCGAGAGCCGCAGGTGCACGGTGGGGGCTTCTTCGGCGGGGTCGCCCAGAACCAGTACAAACCCGGCGTCTAGCAAGTCATCAAAGCTGGCCAGCGAAAAGACCGAGGCGGGGTAGGCGGTGCGGCCCTGGAAGTCGCGGTGATTTGTTCCCAGGGCACTGGCCAGTTCCACCGCCGCCAGACCCTCCTCGAGGGTGCTGTTACCCCCCAGGTACAGGCCGATATCGGCTTTATCAACCCCCGCCAGGCCCTTCCCAATGGCCAGCAGGGCTTCTTCCCAGGTGGCTTCCACCAGTTTTCCATCTTTACGCACCAGCGGGGAGCGCACCCGGTTCTCGTTGACCCATTCGTGGCCAAAGCGGGCAGCGTCAGAAATCCAGACCTCGTTCACCTCGCGGCGCTCAGCCGCTCGAATACGCTCCAGAAGCCCACTGCGGGTATCTACCGTGATGGCCGCCCCACAGGCATCGTCCATCGAGGTGGTCTCGGTGGAGTCGTACTCCCAGTTGCGGGCCCGAAAACGGGCGGTCTGATCCAGCAAAGCCCCTACCGGGCAGATATCCACAATGTTGCCGGTAAAGTTAGAGGGTAGGCCCGCCTCTTCACTGTTGATGAAGGTGTGTACCCCCCGCTCGATAAAGTCCAGCACCTCGTCGCCCGGAATCTCCTCGAAGTAGCGCACGCAGCGCTTGCAGTGAATGCAACGCTCGCGGTCCAGCACGATGAAGGGCGAAAGGGCATGGTGCTTGTCCACGTGCCGCCGGGTCATCTCGAAGCGGGTGTAGAGGGGCAGCTCCATCGGATTGGGCTGCTCGAACTTTTCCACCAGGCCGTTCTCGTAGCTGCGGTCTTGCAACTCACAGGCCCCCCCCTTGTCGCAGGGGGGGCAGTCGAGCGGGTGGTTGAAGAGCGTTAGTTCGACCACCCCCGACTGGGCGTGTTTCACCTCGTCGGAAAGGGTATCGATTACCATGCCATCGCTGACCGCCGTGATGCAGGCCGCCGATAACTTGGGCATCCAGAAAATCTTGGGCTGACCATTTTCCAGGATGAACTGGCCGTCCGGCCCCTTGCGGGGGCTACCGGTCTTGACCAGGCACATCCGGCAGGCCCCCACGGGTGAGAGGTGCTTCTCGGCGCAGAACAGGGGCACGTCGTAGCCCGCATGGAAGATGGCATCCATGACCGAGGTGCCACTCGGCACCTCGACGGTTTTATCGTTGACGCTAACTTTTACCATGTCACCCCCAGACCCCTCTATGCCGCAACCTCTACGTACTCCACCAGGCTTCCGGGCTCAGGAATCGGTTCGCCATCCTCTCGCATCCCATCCAGATGCAGCAAAATAGCCTCCTGAATGAGGTGTTTAACTTCCTCGACCGTTTCCCCGGTGGCCACACAGCCCGGCAAGTCGGGTACATAGGCCGCATAGTTGGATTCTGCCTTCTCAATTACAACCGCATACCGCATAAACCCCTCCATCACTTCCACCCGGCTTGTTTGAATATGCTGCTGAGGGTTCCTGGAGGAAGGTCATCGCTTGGTTTGCCCGCTACCGTCACCCGACCCGGCTTGCTAGGGTGTTTGAATTGCCGATGGGAACCTTTGGTTCGCACCAGAACCCAGCCCTCTCTCTCCAAGCGTTCAAGCACCTCCTTCACCTTCAAACCTTACCCCCAGCG
>CAZIXH010000203.1:0-3814 GCA_964543055.1 uncultured bacterium | reverse complement strand
CGAAGGGTTCGCCCAGTACCTGGGGGTTTCGGCCAGAACCGAGCTCAAGCAGGGCAACGCCGCTCAGGTGATTGTGGAAGAGGCCGCCGGGCACGACCTGGTGGTGATGGGCACCCACGGGCGCAGCGGGCTGGACCGGCTTCTGCTCGGCTCGGTCACCCAGAAGGTCTTGCAGCGCAGCCCCAAGCCGGTGCTGGTGGTGCGCCACCCTGGGGAGGAGGCCACATGAACAAGCGCGGACTATCCACCCAGGAGGCGGTGGATCGGCTGGCCCGCTATGGCCCCAACACCCTGCCCGAGAAGCCGCCAGAACCCCTCTGGCGGCGTTTTTTGCGCCAGTTCAGAAGTCCGCTGATCTACATCCTGCTTTTTGCTTTGCTGGTAGACCTGGCCCTGTGGTTCTACGAGGGTGGCCAGGGGGTTCCCTTCGAGGCCCTGGCCATTCTGACCATCCTGCTCTTCAATGCGGGGCTGGGGGTCTGGCAGGAACGCCGCGCCGAGCACGCTCTGGCCCGGCTCAAAGCCCTGGCCGCGCCCCAGGTCTGGGTGCTGCGCGATGGCCTCCTGACCCGTGTTCCCAGCCAGGAGCTGGTGCCGGGCGACCTGGTGCGCCTGGAAGCCGGGGAGCGGGTACCTGCCGATGGGCAGCTTCTGGAAGGCGAAGGGCTCCTGATAGACGAGTCGGTGCTGACCGGCGAGAGTGTGACGGTGGACAAGGGGCCGGGCGAAGAAGTGCTGTCCGGGACCCTGGCGGTGCGGGGCAAGGGCTGGCTCGAGCTGACCCGCACCGGCCCCAACAGCGCCATGGGCCGCCTGGCCGAGATGCTGGGCCAGATCAAGCTGGAAAAAACCCCCCTGGAGCGCCGCCTGGATGCTTTTGGTCACCAGGTTGCCCGCTGGGTGGCCCTGCTGACGTTGGCCCTGCTGGGGGGCATCCTGCTGGTAGACGGCACCGCGCACTTCTCCGAGGTGTTTTTGTTCACGGTGGCCCTGGCGGTTGCGGCGGTGCCGGAGGGGCTGCCTGCGGTGCTGACGCTGGCCCTGGCGCTGGGGGTGGAGCGGATGGCAAAACGCAAGGCGGTGGTGCGGCGGCTCTCGGCAGTGGAGGCGCTGGGCTCGGTAACGGTCATTGCCACCGATAAAACCGGCACCCCCACCGAGAACCAGATGGAAGTACGGGCCGCCGACCTGCCCGACCCGCTGCGCGGCCACCGGGCCATGGCGCTGGCCTCCGACGCCGAACCGGGCAGCCCTGCCGGAGACCCCCTCGAGCTGGCCCTGCTCGAGTATGTGCGGGGGGCCGGAATGGACGTAGAGGCCCTGCGCCACGCACACCCCCGCCTATCGGGCCGCCCTTTCGACAGCGCCTGGAAGTTCATGCGGGTAAGCGTCGAGGAAGGGGGTCAGGTGGTGAGCTACCTCAAAGGCGCTCCCGAGGTGCTGCTGGCACGCTGCCGCCTGCAGCCCCAGGAGCGGGCCCTGTGGCAGGAAAAAATGGAAGCCTACGCCCGCGAAGGCTACCGCTTGCTGGCCTTTGCCTGGGGGGAGGGTGAGCGGGAAGAAGACCTCACCTGGCTGGGCCTGGCCATGCTCTGGGACCCCCCTCGAGCCGAGGTGCCCGAGGCCATCCGCAAGGCCCAGCAGGCCGGCATCCGGGTGCTGATGATTACCGGCGACCACCCCGCCACAGCCCTCACGGTAGCCCAGCAGATCGGCATTCCAGGAGAGCGGGTACTCACCGGGGAGGACATCGAAGGCTACACCACCGAAGGGCTAAAACAGGCCCTGGCCGAAGTCAATGTGTTCGCCCGGGTCTCGCCGGAGCACAAACTGCGGCTGGTGGAGCTGCTCAAGGCCAAGGGCGAGATTGTGGCCATGACCGGCGACGGCGTGAACGACGCGCCCGCCCTCAAGCGGGCCGATGTGGGCGTGGCCATGGGGCAGCGTGGCTCCGACGTGACCCGCGAGGTGGCCGACCTGGTCTTGCTGGACGACAACTTCGCCACCATTGTGGGCGCGGTGGAGGAGGGACGCAACATCTACGAGAACATCCGCTCCTTTATCCGCTTCCTCTTCTCCACCAACGTGGCCCTGGTGCTGCTGGTAGCAGGGGGCATGATTGGCGCGGCCCTGCTGGGCCTGCGCGATGCGGTGGGGGCCCTGCTGGTACCCCTTACGGCGGTGCAACTGCTGTGGATCAACATCATCGCCGATGGGCCGCCTGCCCTGGCGCTGGGCCTGGACCGGCATCCGGGGGTCATGCAGCGCCCGCCCTACGACCCACGCCAACCCTTGCTGGATCGGGTCTCGCTGCTGTTCATTCTGGGCACCGGGGCGGTCAAGGCCGGGCTGGGGCTGGCCTTGCTGGCGGTGTTGCCCCTCTACCAGTTGGCCCCGGTGGTGATACGCTCGGCGCTCTTCCTGTACGAGTCGCTGGCCCAGTTGCTGTTTGCCCAGCCCTCGCGCCAGGCTACCAGTCGGCCCCTGGTGAACCCCCTGCTTTTGTGGATTCTTCTGGCCAGTGCGGGGTTGCAGGTGCTCACCCTGGTTCTGGAGCCGCTGCGTACCGTGCTGGGCCTGACCCCCTTGCCCTGGGTGGCCTGGGCTGCGGTGGCGGTGGCGCTCTCGTTGAGCTGGGCTTTTGCCATGCTCTTTGTGGTCTGGTTACGCCGTCATGAGGGAGAACACCGGTGGGAGGCGAGGCAGGTGGGAGGTGCCCCATGAAAGCCAGGGAGATTATGGCCAGGTCCATCGTGACCGTCTCGCCCCAGACGCCCTTGGTGGAGGTGGCCCAGAAAATGCTCGAGCACCGGATCGGCTCCGTGCTGGTGGTGGATGGCGAAGGCCGATTGAAGGGCATCATTACCCAGGGCGATTTTTGCCGCCACCCTGGGCGGATGGTGCCTTTTTCCCTGTTCGAGAGTGCCAATGTGCTGAGCAACTGGCTCTACCCCGACCAGGTGGAGCGGGTTTACAAGGCGGCCCGCAACCTGCGGGCCCAGGACATCATGCACGCTCCGGTGGTCACGGTCTCGCCGGAGGCTTCGCTCAAGCGGGTGCTGGCCCTGATATTAAAGCACGACATCAACCGCATCCCGGTGGTGCGCCGGGGCAAGGTGGTGGGCATCATCTCCCGCTACGACCTGCTCCGGGTGATGCAACAGGAACACGCCACATGAGCCGAACACAAAGTGCAAAGCGCCCGAGCTGTCGTCCCGAACGGTTGATTTTTTGAAGGGGCCGTTCAGCGATTAGTGGACTGATAAGCAGGTAACCGGGATGCCTCCAATGAACCTATCTTATGCCCTTGACTTGTAGAAAGGAGACTTATGCTCAGCAAAGCGCAAATTGATTACCTCAGAGCAACCGTCGCGCCGCATCCGGCCCCGCTGCTCTCCTTGTACCTGGGGGTGAACCCGGCCAACCCCGACAACAGCGGCAAGGCCTATGTGCTGCGGGCCCGGGAGGCCTTGGAGCGCCTCGAGGTGCCGCCAGCCCTGAGCAAAAAAGTGCTCGAGCGCCTGCAACACTATATCCCCCAGGGCCGTACCCGGGCGCTCTTTGTGGCCGAGGATTTGTTTGAAGACTACCACCTGCAGGTCGAACTGCCCCTGCTCGAGCCCCGCGCGGGGGTGGAAGCCCACTGGGGGCCGCCTTACCTGGCTCCGCTGCCCTTTGCCCTCGAGGAGTACCAGCGCTACGGCGTGGTGCATATGGATCAGGAGCGCCTGCGGCTGTTCGAGGTATTCCTGGGCGAGATTGAAGAAGTGGCCGATGCCTTCCGGCTGCTGGACACCCACGACTGGCGCTACCT
>CAZIXH010000202.1:0-7553 GCA_964543055.1 uncultured bacterium | reverse complement strand
CTACAACTGGCTCGAGCTGTTGGAGTTGCGCCGCCCCAGCCCCCGCGAAGACCTGCACGGCTATCTGCTGGAAGTCACCGAACACCTTAACCGCTTTTTCAACTACGACACCAAAGCCACCCAGGTAGACACCCCCCTGATCCAGTTTGTCGAGGGCCGGGCCGGGGTTTGCCAGGATTATGCTCAGGCCATGCTGGCCGTGCTGCGCAGTGTGGGCATTCCCGCCCGTTACGTTTCGGGGTATCTGGCTACAGGGGTGGGTTCGGAGGGTAGCCATGCCTGGGTTGAAGCCTTTCTCCCCGGCTCGGGCTGGTATGGCTACGACCCCACCAACAACTCCATCGTCACCGAACAGTACGTCAAAAAAGCCCACGGGCGCGACTACGACGACTGCCCCCCCCTCAAAGGGCTGCGACGAGGTGGGGGCAAGGAAAGCCTGAATGTGCTGGTTAGGGTGGAGTCTTTGCAAACACCGCTCGCCAAGAGCTAGTGAACCGGTACTGAGACCGGCGAAATGAACCGCACTTTTCCCGCTCTGGTATCGTCCAATCTTTTGCCCTCACCCTACCCTCTCCCAGCGGAAGAGGGGTTTTGTCCACATTCTCGCTGATGTCCCATGCGCCCCTCAAAGGGCCGTTCTCGGTATGTTTTTTCTGTCATTCCGAACGGAGCGAGAAACCTGATGCGCTAGCGTCCGCTTGCATCAGTAGCCAAAATACACCTGGCTCAGTTCCGCATGAATGTGGGCCAGTTCTTCCAGCAACTCCTCCAGATCGGGGTCGCGCTTTTTGAAGACCTGATTGGCGTTTTCCAGATATTCCAGCGTGGCAGAGAGCTTGCCCACCTTGCGGACAGCTTCCCTACCCACCCCATCGCTGTGGCGACGCACCGCCTCGGCAGCCCGCTTGAGGCCATCCACACCAAAGCGCACACTGCGGGGAAAGTCGCTATTCAAAAGCAGAAACTCGCCGATGCGGGGCAGCTCGATGGTATTGTGATGAACCTTGCGGTAGGCCTCCAGCGCCCCTACGCTGCGCAAAAGGGAGCGGTTGAAGTGGTTCTGAATCTCGGCTTCCCTGGACATCTCGCCCCCGCCAATGTACGCCTGCAACACCCGCAGCATGTTATCCGAACGCTCGAGGTAGCGCCCCAAGCGCATAAAGTAAAAGCCGAGATCGCGCGGCAAAGTTGCCTCGGCAATGCCCATCATCTGGTGGCTGGCTTCCCGTACCGTCACGCAGTATTCGTGCAAACTCTCCTGGGCCATCACCTGCTCGGTGTTGTGATAGCACTGGTTATAAAGCCGGTTGACTTCCTCCCAAATCTCCAGGTTCAGATGGAATCGGGTGGTACGGGCGTTCTCCCGCACCCGCCAGACACAACTGCGAATACTGCTGGGATTTTGTAAGTCGAAGGCCAGCCACTGCACCACGGTTTCTTCGGTGGGCTCGAGGTTTTCCACCTCCAATGCCCGCAGAATGCGCCCCCACCAGCCAGGCGCAATGCCCTCTACGGGGGCTTCGGCCACCGCATAGTAGTTCACATCCAGCAACCGCGCCGTGTTCTCGGCCCGTTCAACATAACGGCCCAGCCAGTAGAGGTTTTCAGCGATTCGGCTCAGCATAACATCTCCGTTGGATGCAGAGAAAAAGTAGGGGCGAGAGCAAAGCCTAAACAGCAATGAAACACACCTGCAAAGAACCCTCTCCCCCTCTCCCCTACCCTCGTCCCCTCTGACTACCCTTCACGACAGCACCCATGTATCCTTCGACCCCCCACCCTGCGACGAGTTAACCACCAACGAACCCCGTCGCAGCGCTACCCTGGTGAGCCCACCCGGCAACACCTTGATGCTTTCCCCTACCAGCACGAAGGGGCGCAGGTCAATGTGGCGCGGCTCGAAAGTTTGGGTATCCTCGGCAAAGGTGGGACTGGTCGAAAGCCCCACCACCGGCTGGGCCACAAAATTGTGCGGCTCGGCCCGCACTTTCGCCACAAACTCGGCCACTTCCGCTTTGCTGGCGTGTGGCCCGATGAGCATTCCATACCCCCCCGACTGATCCACTTTCTTAATCACCAGTTCGGCGGCGTGCGAGAGAATGTAGTCGGCTCCATCAGGCTCAGCCCCGATGTAGGTCTCGACATTCGGCAGAATAGGCTCCTGGTTCAGGTAATACTTGATGATGCGCGGCACATAGGCGTACAGCGCCTTGTCGTCGGCCACCCCATTACCGATGGCATTGGCCAGCGCCACCCGGCCTTCACGGTAGACCTTAACCAGCCCCGGTACCCCCAACGCCGAGTCGGGCCGAAAAACGGTGGGATCCAGAAAGTCATCGTCTATACGGCGGTAGATCACATCCACCTGCTGCCGACCCGCCGTGGTACGCATCCAGACCCGCCCTTCGTCCACAAACAAATCCGAGCCCTCCACCAGCTCCACCCCCATCTGCTGCGCGAGGAACATGTGCTCAAAGTAGGCGCTGTTAAAGGGGCCTGGCGTGAGCACCACCACGCAGGGCTCGGCCACATCGCGGGGCGACAAGCTCTTCAGGGTGCTGAGCAGCATGTCGGGGTAGTCCTCGACCAGGCGAACCCTGGCTTTGGACAGCAGTTGGGGAAACGCTCGGCTCATCACCCGACGGTTGGAAAGCACATACGAAACCCCTGAGGGGGTACGCAGGTTGTCTTCCAAGACCCGGTACTGCCCCTTCTCGTCGCGCACCAGGTCAATCCCGGCCACGTGGGTAAAGGCCGCATGCGGCAGCTTGACCCCGTGGACCTGCCGGTAGTACTGCGGATGGTTGAGTACCAGCCCCGGCGGCAACACATTATCTGAGAGAATATGCTGCCCATTGTATATGTCGTTCAGGAATAAGTTGAGCGCTTTGACCCGCTGAATGAGCCCTTGTTCCACTACCCGCCACTCCGAAGCGGGAATAACCCTTGGGAGAATATCCAGCGGAAAAGGCCGCTCGGCAGCCGAGGGGTCGCCATAGACCTGGAAGGTAATGCCCTGGTTGCGGAAAGCCAGTTCGGTCAGGGCCCGACGGCGCTGGAAGTCCTCGAGCCCCAGTTCGTCGAAGCGGCTCACCACTTCCGCGTAGTGCTTGCGCGGTTTGCCATCAGCATCGAATACCTCATCGAATACCGGGCTCTTGTAGCCCGAAAACCAGCCCGCCACCTGCTTCATGCAGGGATTATATCGTTTAGCGTATATTTATCCAGAAGGGGAATAAAAAAGCCCCCTAGGGGGGACTCTTTTATGGGCTAGCTTGACAGTTGAGTTTAGTTGAGGCTTTCGCCCACAGTCTCTTCAAACAGCTTGCGGGCTTCCTCCAGGTTCATCTCCATGACCTGGGAAATTTCCTCGGCCAGCAGGTGCATGGCCCGGCGCAGGGCTTGACGATCGAGGTCGGGCAGGCCCTTCTCGAGTTCCCAGGCCCTGAGCTGGCCGGCCAGGGTGGCAATACGGAAGGGGTCGCCATCGGCCAGAATCTCGGTGGTCTTGCGGTGGCGGGCAGCCCATTGACGGGGCAAGGGCAGGCGACCCTCGCGCAGCAGGGCCAGAATTTCATTCACCTGATCCGGCGACAAGGCCCGGCGCAGACGGGTGGTTTGCGGGGCCTCTACGGGCACATAGGCCTTGGAACGTGTTCCGGGAAAGTCCACTTGATAATAGCTTTTATCGGAACCAGCAACCGAACGCTGGGCGATCCCCGCCACCACACCTACGCCATACGGCGGCAACACTACCTTATCTCCTGGACGGTATTCGCTCACAACGCCACTCCTTTCAACAACACCCCAAGCAAGTGCTCGAGGTAGGCTTCCCGTGGAAACTCGAGCTGCGGGTTGCAGGCCAGGGCCGCGATACTGGCAGCAGTCAGGCTGGTATCCAGTTCGGCGCGAACCTCTCCTCTGGCCTTGCCGTCCTGCACCAGCTTTTCCAGCAGATGCTGGTAGTGCTCGTGCATGCCCTTGAGCCAGTCGGTGGTATCCACAGGATGGGCCTCCCGTGCTACCGCTGCCCACAAACCACGCCACTCCTCTACCCAGGCGATGCGAAGCCGCAACACCTCGGCCAGTCGGTCACGGAAGGAACCACTCTGGTTCACCACTTCTTCCACTTTTTGGTAGTAGGAGAAGGTGTGATGCTCCACCAGCGCCTTCAGCAGGTCTTGTTTATCCTGGAAATAAAGATAAACCGTGCCTTTGCCGACTTCGGCTTCCCTGGCTACTTCCTCGACTTTTAGGCCCGACAACCCCCGGTCTCTTAAGACTCGGATAGTGGCCTCGAGGATTACTTCGCGTTTGGGGGCAGTCCGAGCCTCCACGGTCACGGCTACAAAGTGTACCAGAACCCCAGGAGGTATAGATGAGACCGATCCCCTGGGGCATTTTGGTTCTATCCAATAATGCCGTCTCAGAGCATGTTTCTCGAGATTGGTTAAGTATCACCGGGTCAAATTGAGTAGATTTTCGATTTTCTACCATCACCAGGAAATTAACAGACATTCTGATAAAGACAAAATAATCGGGAACGCTTCGCAAAATTATGCAAAAGGCAAGGGCGTGCAACCACTCTCACAACAGCCCTCCCCTGGTTCCCTGTCTTTTTCTGAAATTGTTCGCTTGCGACCCTTCTAGCTGTCCAAAACCGTAAACTACGCAGGTGCCCTCAGGTCGTGTTCACGAAGCCATCAATGTCGGCGTGTTGGGACTGGCCTCCGCTGCCTACTGGGTCTACCAAAAGGAAGTTGCCATCTCCCAACCTGTCGCGGTGGCCTTTGTAAGCAGCTTTTTGGTCGGAACTTTCCTCATTACCCCCGACCTGGACCTGGCCGAACAACAGGTGCGGGCCAAGGGGCGCTGGGGTTGGCTGGGCTGGTTCTGGGTTCCCTACGGCTGGATGTTTGCCCACCGGGGGCTTTCACACACCTGGATTGTGGGCCCCCTAACGCGCCTGCTGTACCTGGGTGCAATGGGGGTGGTGCTGTACTGGGTCATTGCTGCCATCGCGGGCTACGTGGGCCTCAATTTCAACCTGCAAGCCCAGCTAAAGGCACCGCCTCAGGAAATATTATGGGCGCTGGTATTGGGGTATTATGCCTCGCAGTGGCTACACCTGATCGCCGATGGCATCTGGCCCGATTCGGGCGGCCTGCTGCGTTCGGGTAAGCGCCGGCGCTAGGCCCCGGTCAGGGTATATTTGCCACTGTACCCACACAGCTCGGCAACTCCGTGAGCCGAGCCCCTCGCCATCTGTTTTGAACCATTCAGCCGTAGGGGGTAGATTCAGCATGAATAGTGCGAAATTTTGGGTGGATTATCTGGGGTTAGAGCCGCACCCGGAGGGGGGGTTCTACCGTCAAACCTACATCGCCAGCGAGGCCATCGCCGAGCCCCACCTGCCCCGCCGCTACAAAGGCCAAAGGTCCTTTTCGACTGCTATCTACTTTCTATTGGAACACCCGGATTTTTCGGCCTTTCATCGGCTGGGGAGCGACGAGGTCTGGCACTTCTACACCGGCAGTTCACTCTCCTTGTGGCTGATTTCGCCGCATGGGGAGCGCTCATGTCTAAAGCTAGGCCCGAACCCCGGCCAGGGGCAGCATTTCCAGCAAGTTGTTCCTGCGGGTTACTGGTTTGCAGCCAGCCTGGATGTACCCGAGACCTTTGCCCTGGTAGGCTGCACCATGGCGCCTGGTTTTGACTTTGCCGACTTCGAGCTGGCCCAACAAGCGGAGCTCATCCAGCAATTTCCCCAGCACAGCGACCTGATCGAGAGGCTGGCCAGGTGAGTTTTACCGAAGGTGAGATGCATTGGTGGCTCGAGGGAGCAAAGCTCGGTTTGGGGACTTCCAGCCAGCAGAGCCAGCCAGGAAAGGATTGATGCGGTGAATGCGATGCCCCCCAGACCGGACAACCTGCCCTTAGCCAGAATCGCCATCTACCTGACCTTTTTTGTTTGTGGCTTCGTTCTGGCAGCCTGGGTTTCGCGCATCCCAGCCATCAAGCAAAGCCTGGGCCTCAATACCGGTGAGCTGGGCTTGGTGCTGTTGGGCGCACCGGTGGGGTTGGTGCTGGCCATGCCCCTCACCGGCTGGCTGATTGCCCACCTGGGCAGCCGCCCGGTACTGACCTTCGCCGCTTTGAGCAACTGCTTTTCGCTACCGCTACTGGCCCTGGCCCCCAGTGGCTGGACGCTGGCCCTGGCGCTTTTTGTGTTTGGCTTCACCAACGCCGCCATGGACATTTCGATGAACGCCCAGGCTGTGGAGGCCGAGAAACGCTACGCAAGACCTATTATGTCCAGCTTCCACGCGCTCTTTAGCCTGGGGGGCCTGATTGGGGCTGCCCTGGGCGGTGCAGCCGCCGCTGCGGGGATGGGGCCGCTCCCCTTTTTCATTTGGATGGCCGTGGCCTCAGCGCTGGGGATGCTCTGGGCTTCCTGGCATTTGTATGAGGTTCGGCCTGTCTCGAGCGGACCACGTTTTGTATGGCCCAGAGGTGTGCTCCTGGGGCTGGGTTTGATCGTGTTCTGCACCGGGCTGGGCGAGGGCGCAGTGGCCGACTGGAGTGCCGTCTTCATGAAGCAAGTGATCGGCAGCAGCGAAGCCGTGGCGGCGCTGGCTTTCTCGGCGTTCTCGGTGGCCATGGTGGTGGGACGCCTGACCGGCGATGCCCTTACCCACCGCTTCGGCCCGGTGGCCCTGGCCAGAGGAGGCGGTCTGTTAGCTGCGGCTGGCTTTGTCACCACATTACTCGCTGTCCGTCCAGAGGTTGCTATGCTGGGCTTTGTGATGATTGGGCTGGGCTACTGCACCCTGTTCCCCCTGGCTTTTAGCGCGGCAGGGCGTGTGCCGGGGGTTGAGCCGGGGGTTGCACTGGCTTCAGTAGCGACCCTGGGCTATCTGGGCTTTCTGGCGGGTCCGCCGGTTATTGGGCTGATTGCCCATGCCACCTCGCTGCGGGTGTCGTTTGCACTGGTAGCGGGGCTGGCAGTGGTGATTGCCCTGCTGGCAGGGCTGCTGCGCCCCAGAACAGGCCAGATCGTCAACCGGTGATAGGTTTTGCAGCCCAGCAGCTTAGCGTTGTGCGCTAAGAGTTTAGTTGCGGTTGTGCCAATATTGGCTTTTTGCCCTCGGCTTTGGGCTTTCGGCCTTTCTCTACGGGTTGCCCGCATTCTCCTCGAGGGCCTCCAGGGTCTGCCAGTTGCGGTTCACAAGGAGAGGCAGCGGATTAATCACCCGGTCTTCCAGCCGCCACCAGCTCCCATATACTCCAAAGTGCAGATGCGGCGGCGTGGTGCGGGCATTGCCGGTATTGCCCACATAACCCAGCAGGGTCTGGGGGTTCACCAGGTCGCCTGGCTGAAGGCCATCGGCATGCCGGTCGAGGTGGGCGTAGTAGTAACGCCGCCCCCCTGGCCCCAAGACCATCACGTAGAGCCCACCCAACTGCCCATAACCCATCCGGATGACCAGGCCGTTGGTGGCCGAGTAGACGGGGGTTCCCCTGGGGGCAAAGATGTCCTGGCCTTCGTGCAA
>CAZIXH010000201.1:0-5845 GCA_964543055.1 uncultured bacterium | reverse complement strand
TGGAGTCGCGCAGCCAGATCAAAAACAAGGAAAAGGCGCTTTCTATCCTGCGCTCGAGGCTCCTGGAGATCAAACGGGCCGAGGAGGCCGCCCGCCGCCGCGAAGACCGCCTGGCCCAGATTGGCGCGGGCGAGCGCTCGGAGAAAATCCGCACCTACAATTTCCCCCAATCGCGCGTGACCGACCACCGCATCGGCTTCACCACCCACGACCTGGAAGGGGTGCTCTCGGGCGACCTGTCCAGGCTGCACGAAGCCCTGCGCAAAGCCGACCAGGAACGCCAGCTCGAGGCCCTCTCCGGCGCCCCCAAGTCCGCCTAGGGCGCGAAAGGCGGGCTTTATGCATGGGTTGCGACGTGACCTATTGGTAGCCGCGGCTATCCTGATGGACAAGCAGGGGCGGGTTCTGCTGGTCGCCAACGACTGGAGCCGCCGGGGCAAGGTGCGCTATACCCTACCGGGCGGCATGGTCGAGGCTGGCGAGACCATCCTGGCGGCCATCGCACGGGAAGTGCAGGAAGAAACGGGCCTCCGGGTCAAGGGTATTCAACACCTGGCTTATGTCATTCAGGTCGAGGACGCACGCAAAAGTGAGCGCACCATCGCCATGGCCTTCCGCGCCGATTACGAGGGCCTGCTCAACCCCAAAGACCCCGATGGGCACATCGTGGAGGCCCGCTTCTTCACCGCCGATGAAGTAGCCGTCAAACTCGATGAACACCGCCCCCTCCTGGAGCCCCTGATGGACTACCTGCGGGGTGAGCGGGGCCGCTTCTATGCGTACTCGAGCTGGGGGAGCGAAGGAACCAGGGTTTGAAAGAAGCCGAAAGCTGAAGGCCCAAAGCCAGAGGCTAGAAGCTCAGGTGGCGCTCGACCCCATACGGGTTTATTCAAAAAACCCTGGCCCTGCCATGCTGGCCCGTACAGTATGCTTTAGTGCGGTGTCTACTGACCCCACGGCATTTGAGGTGAGGCATGGTTGCAGTCATTCTTTCGGGGGGGGCCGGTACGCGCTTGTGGCCGGTCTCGAGGGAACAATACCCCAAACCCTTCATGAAGCTACCCGATGGACAAAGCCTGTTGCAAAAGGCTTTTTTACGGGCCGCACGGGTTGGAGCCCGGCGGGTGCTCACAGTCACAGGCCAGGAGTACTACTTCAGCACCGCCAGCGAGTACGAGGCCCTGGGGCTACCCGAAGTGCAGACCTCGTTTGTGATCGAACCGCTGCGCCGCAACACGGCCCCCGCCATCGCCATGGCCGCTTTGTGGGTTGCCGAGCAGAGCCCCGATGAGGTCATGCTGGTCCTTTCAGCCGACCACCTCATTGTGCGGGAGGAAGCCTTTGCTCAGGCCGTAGCCCAGGCCCAGGCTATTGCCGGGCAGGGCTATCTGGTGACTTTCGGCATCCAACCCACCTACCCGGCCACCAATTTTGGTTACCTCGAGCAAGGTCTACCCCTACAGGATGGCGCATACCGGGTGGCCCGCTTCGTGGAAAAGCCCGACCAGCAGACCGCAGAGGCTTATCTGCAAACCGGCCGCTACCTCTGGAACGCAGGCATTTTCTGCTTCAAGGCGACCACCTATCTGCAAGCCCTGGAGCACCTCCAGCCCGAGATGTACAGGGCAGTGCTGGACTGCTGGCAGGGCAGCGAGAAGGGGGATGCGACCTACCTGGATGCAGCCCTCTTCAAGCAGGTTCCCAGTGAGTCGGTGGACTATGCGGTCATGGAAAAAGCCGCGCAGGTAGCGGTAGTGCCCGCCGACCTGGGCTGGAGTGATCTGGGTTCGTGGGACGCTGCCGCTCTGATGGTACCGCCGGATACAGCAGGCAACCGGGTACTGGGAGAAGCGGTGTTGCTGGACACCACAAATACCTTCGTACAGACCGAGGATCGCGTTGTAGCGGTGATAGGGGCCAGTGATCTGGTCATTGTGGACACCCGTGATGCCCTGCTGGTGGCCCGGCGCGATAAAGTGCAGGACGTAAAGAAAGTGGTGGAACAGCTCACCCACTCCAGGCACGACACCGTGCGCCGCCACCGCACCATCCAGCGCCCCTGGGGGAGCTACCTGACCCTGGAAGAAACCAATGGGTTCAAAATACGCCGGGTGGTGGTCAAGCCGGGTCGGTCTCTTTCCAACCATTTGCACCATCATCGTAGCGAGCACTGGACGGTGTTGCGAGGTACGGCCCAGGTCTGGCTGGATGGCCGGGTGCAGATACTGAGACCCAACGAATCGGTCAGTGCCCTGGCTGGCGTAGCCCACCAGCTCATCAACCCTGGGCTGCTAGAGCTGGTCTTGATTGAGGTGCAGACCGGCGAATACCTGGGAGAAGACGATGTCAAGCGACTGGAAAGCCCCAGCCAGATCTAAAGATGGCCATTTACCTGCTACACTGCCCTCCCTGCAGCGTGTCTCAAACTGCAGCGAACGATTCAATCCAGTCGGTATGCTTGCATCCAAAAGTTTTCCTGACACGGATAAACTACGGTCAAAGTTGTTCGATTGGAACTCCCAAGACCATTTGGGCCACGGAGGATAGGGTATGAAAGTTATGAGGGTTGCCGTCATCGGTACTGGATATGTGGGCATTACCACCGGGGTCACGCTGGCTTACATCGGCCATCAAGTGACCTGTGTGGATGTGGATCAGCAAAAGCTGGCCCTTTTGCGTTCAGGCAAGGCGCACATCTACGAGCCGGGCCTCGAGGAACTCATGCACCTGGCCCGCGAACGCCTGAAGTTCACCGACTCCTACGCCGAAGCCGTGCCGGACGCCGACGTAATCTTTGTCGCGGTGGGCACTCCCTCGGCTCCCGATGGCAGCCCCGACCTGCGCTATGTGCAGGCGGCTGCCGAGGGCATCGGTCAGCACCTGAACAGCAAGTTCGCGGTCATCGTGAACAAGTCCACCGTGCCCATTGGCTCGGGCAACTGGGTAGAGTCGCTGGTACAAACCGCCTACGAGGCCAAGAACGGCAAGAAGGCCAAGGGCAACTTTGCGGTGGCCTCTAACCCCGAGTTCCTGCGCGAGGGCTCGGCCATTTACGATTCGCTTTACCCCGACCGCATTGTGGTGGGTGCCGAGCGGGAAGAGGCCCTCGAGACCCTCTACAACCTGTACCGCCCCCTGATTGAGCAGAGCTTTGCCGAACCCGCCTTCCAGCCCCGTCCCAACGCCATGAAGGCGGTTCCGCTCATCACCGCCGACCTGGCCTCTGCCGAACTGATCAAGTACGCCGCCAACGCCTTTTTATCGGTCAAGATCAGCTTCATCAACGAAATCGCCTCCCTGGCTGAACGGGTGGGCGCCGATGTGACCCAGATTGCCCGGGGCATTGGCCTGGACAGCCGTATCGGCCCGCGTTTCCTGCAGGCCGGGATTGGCTGGGGCGGTAGCTGCTTCGGCAAGGACACCGCCGCGCTGGTCTCGACCGGCAAGGAGTACGGCCTCTCGATGCCCATCGTGCAGGCGGCCCGCGAGGTGAACTACCGCCAGCGCGAGCGTATCGTGGAAAAGCTTCAGCGCGAACTCAAGATCCTCAAGGGCCGCACCATTGGTCTTCTGGGCCTGACCTTCAAACCCAATACCGACGACCTGCGCGACTCCCCTGCCCTGGACATGGCGGAGCGTCTGATCAAGCAGGGGGTCAAGGTGCGCGCTCACGACCCCATCGCGCTTAAGCTGGCCCAGCAACAAAACCCTGACCTGGCGGTGGAGTACTGTGAGAGCGTGATGGACCTGGCCGAGGACGCTGATGCATTGGTGCTGGTCACCGACTGGGCAATCTACCGCGACCTCGACTGGGAGGGCATGGCCAAGCTGATGAAGAAACCCCTGGTAGTAGACGGACGCAACTTCCTGGACAAACAGCGCCTGACCAGAGCCGGTTTCCAGCACATAGGGGTTGGCACAGGCACCAACCCGCAGCTGGTCACGGCAGAGGGTTAAGTTAAGCCCGCATAAGGTCTAGAGATGAATCCAGGCTGCGCTAGAAAATCAGGCTCCGGGCGCAATACCCGAATGATTTTCGGTCACGCCATTATCCAAAACATAGGCGGGAGGCACTTAGGAGTGAGCCAACAACGGGTTTGGGCGCTCTTGCAGATTTGCCGAAAGCCAAAAGCCGAAGGCTGAGAGCAAGGAACGTAATGCCCGCTCGAGACCTGTAATGAGCTGCCCAAACTTAGGGTTGAGCCAAAGTCAGAAAGTCGAGTTTAGCCTGGCAGGAAAGGGTGCATAGATGCGAATTCTCATAACCGGTGCAGCGGGTTTTCTGGGGAGTCACCTCTCGGAGCGGCTCTTGCTCGAGGGTCACGAAGTGGTGGGCGTAGACGATTTCAGCAGCGGCCAACCGCGCAACATTGAGCTTCTCGCCCAGTACCCTCAGTTTCACTTTGTCCAGGCCGATGCTTCCAAGCCCCTACAGATAGCAGGACCCCTGGATTGGGTGATGCACTTCGCCTCACCCGCCTCGCCCCCGCGTTACCTGAAGCTGCCCATCCAGACCCTGCTGGTCAACGGGGAGGGCACCCGCTACCTGCTGGATATGGCTTTAGAAAAGGGTGCCAGGTTCTTCCTGGCCTCCACCTCCGAGATTTATGGGGACCCCCTGGTACACCCCCAGCCCGAGACCTACTGGGGCAACGTGAACCCGGTGGGGCCGCGCTCCATCTACGATGAAGCCAAGCGGTACGCCGAGACCCTCACCATGGCCTACCAGCAAGCCAGGGGGGTCTCCACCCGCACCATTCGGATCTTCAATACCTATGGCCCACGCATGGACGCCGAAGATGGGCGGGTGGTCACCAACTTCATCAACCAGGCCCTGCGCGGCCAGCCCCTCACCATCTACGGCGACGGTAGCCAGACCCGCAGCTTTCAGTACGTGGACGACCTTATCGAGGGTATCCGCCGCCTGATGGACGTGGAGTATCACCATCCGGTGAACCTGGGCAACCCGGAAGAATACACCATGCTCCAGTTGGCCGAGCTCATCCAGGAGCTGGTAGGTTCCAAGATGCCCCTCGAGCACAAGCCACTCCCCCAGGACGACCCCCGTCAGCGACGCCCCGACATCAGCCGGGCCAAAGCGCTCCTGGGCTGGGAGCCCCAGGTACCGGTGCGTGAGGGACTGGCCCGCACCATCGCGTACTTCAGAAGCCTCTAACTCTTTTATCAAGTCAGAGTAGAAACCCGGGATCGCTATGTCGGGCTGGATATCGCACTTGACTATTTTTTAGTTATACCTAAAATTAAACCATTATTTGTGTATGCTTTCCTAAATGGAAACTGGAAGTCGGAACGACCAATCATGAATAAGCTCAGTCAACGAATCTTGCTTTCAGAAGCCCAGGAAGACTATCTAAAGCATGTGCTCTTACTGGGTGGGGAATATCAAGGCATGGGCAAACTGGAAGATACTCGCCCCGTATCCACTCAGTCCCTGGCCGACCAGATGAAGGTCAGACCTGCTTCGGTCACGGGCATGCTAAAAAAACTGGCCGAGCTGGGGCTGGTGGACTACGAAGCCTACCGGGGTGTGCGCCTCACTGAGGCAGGCTACAAGGTAGCCCTCGAGGTACTCCGCCACCACCGGTTAATCGAGGCTTATTTGCACCAGGCCCTGGGCTATGGCGGGGAAGAAGTCCATGCCGAGGCGTAAACGCTCGAGCACCACATCTACGAAGCCTTCGAGGAGCGGATTGCCGAGTTGCTGGGCCACCCCTCCCACGACCCCCACGGCGACGCCATTCATAGCGCAACCCTCGCGCTTCCCCACAGCGCCACCAACTACCGTTTGACCGCCCTGGGTCGGGCGGTTGCTGTCCGGGTGGCC
>CAZIXH010000200.1:0-3783 GCA_964543055.1 uncultured bacterium | reverse complement strand
ATGCCCTGGGGGGTCGTAAGGGACAGGGGCACGAAGGCCGGTGTAAGCGCGGCGGGATCGCGCCGGATTTGGCGGGTCGCATCGGAGTAGGTTTTCTCGCTCATGGCGGTGTGGGTGGGGGTTCCGGGGGTGAGGGTGTTGACCGCGATGCCAAAGCGCTCCAGATCCAGGGCAATCGAGCGCGACAGCCCCTCCAGGCCCCACTTGGAGGCGCAGTAGGCTACCTCGTCGGCAAACCCCATCACGCCCGCACGGCTGGAAACGTTGATGATGGAGCCGGAGCGCTGGCGCTTCATCACCGGGGCCACGGCTTTGCAGGTGAGGAAGGGGGCGCGGAGGTTGATATTCAGAATGGTCTCCCAGTCCTCGAGGGTGGTTTCCTCGAGGTGCTTGAGCTCAATCACCCCGGCCACGTTGGCCAGTACGTCCACCCGCCCCTGGTCGGCCACCACCCGGCCCACCAGGGCGGTGATCTCATCCGGCTTCATTAAATCGGTCGGAACGGCCACAGCCCAAAACCCCTGGTCGCGCAGGGCTTTCATCTCAGCCTCGAGTTCATCCGCCACCACATCCGCCCCGTACACGATGGCCCCCTCGGCGGCATAGGCCCGCGCCACCGCCCGTCCGATGCCACGGGCCGCACCCGTAACAAGGCAGACCTTGTGCAGCAGCCGCTTCAAGTCGCCACCCTTCCGCCGTCGATCAGCAGCCCAATGCCGGTAGTGAACGAACTCATCTCCGAGGCCAGATAAAGCACCGTACGGGCCACTTCCTCCGGGGTGCCCATGCGCCCCAGGGGGGTGACGGCCATCCATTTTTCGCGCACCGCATCCGGGTCGGCCGCCTTTTCCAGGTTGCGCTGGTTCATGGGGGTGTCAATCACCCCAGGGCAGATGGCGTTCACGCGGATGTTCTCACGAGCGTACTCGATGGCCAGAATCCGGGTCAGGGACATGATGGCCCCCTTGGATGCACCGTAGCTGATGTTGCCCCCTACGTTGGCAAAGGCACTGACCGAGGAGTTGTTGACAATGGTGCCACCCCCGGCCTTACGCAGCAGCGGAATGGCGTGTTTGCAGCCAAAAAAGGTGCCCTTAAGGTTGATGGCAATCACCCGGTCAAACAGCTCCTCGCTCACTTCGTGGCTGGGGGTCACGGGCTGCTCGATTCCGGCATTGTTGAAGAGGGTATTGAGTCCACCGTACTTACGTTTGGCCGTGCCGATCAGCCGGATCACCTCGGCCTCTTTACTTACATCGCAGGCCACGAAGGTGGCCTCACCACCCCGATCCTTGATTTCCTCAACGGCGTTTTGACCCGCTTTCTTGTCCACGTCGCCCAGGACGACCCTGGCTCCTTCCAGGGCGAACAGGACTGCGGTAGCGCGGCCTATGCCATTCGCGGCCCCGGTCACCACCGCCACCTTGCCCTCGAGCCAGCCTTGGGGGCGCTTGCTCATAACCCCACCTGCTCGGACTGGATAACCAGATCGGCCTGCTCCAGATGCTGAATGACCATCCGGATGTGGTAACGCGCGGCTTCTTCAGCTGCATCCGGGTTCCGGCTGGCAATGGCTTCGTAGATGGCCTCATGTTCGGCCCGTACGTCGTTGCGGGAGCGGTTGGTTCCACTCTCGGGGTCGGTCATGCGGCGGATGGTATTGCGGCGGTAAACCGAGACCAGCTCGGTGGTCAGTTCAGAGAAGCGCAGGAGGTGACGGTTGCCCGCAACCCGGTAGATCAGGTGGTGAAAGTTGAGATCGCTCACCCACAAGGCCGAGAGGTCGTCCTCCCGCTCGGGGGTCTCCCAGGCCCGCAGGTAGGTCTCGAGCTGCTTGAGGTCTTTGGCGCCGATGCGTTCGGCGGCCAGCCGCGAGGCCAGACCGTCGTGGGCCATACGACACCAGTACAGGTCAATCACGTCCTCGAGCTTCAGGATGGGCACCTTGAGCTTGCCCCCATCGTCCTCGAGGAGGCCCCGCTCCTTGAGCATGACCAGGGCGTTGGAGACTGGGGTGCGGCTGACGTTAAGTTCGGCAGCCAGTTCCACCTCCACAATCACCCGGCCTGGCTCGAGGGTGCCGCTGACAATACGGTCGCGGATATGACTATAAACCTGGTCGCGCAGTGCTGGCCCTCTTGAAATCATGAATGCCCCCGATTTGCACTCTGCACTCTGCATGCAGCATTCGTCAGATGAAGGGAAGCCTAAGGCATCTATCTGGGAATGTCAACCGTTGGGGATAGCAGTTTGGTTTTGGCAGATAAAGGCAAGCGGTTGCCCTTTGATACATACACCCCCCTGGCAAAAGCCAGATTGATTTGACAGCTTTGAGTGCCTGTGCTACGCTACAGGACGCGTTTGGTGACACGCGCCAGCGCGACTCATGGGCGCGTAGCTCAGTTGGATAGAGCGACTGACTACGGATCAGTAGGTCGTGGGTTCGAATCCTGCCGCGCCCGCCAGTTTATCCGGGGTACACACCCCGGATTGCTTTTTACTAAAGAGGCTGATTTTTTCAAGCCTGGGCGGCAGAGGGGCTGGCTCAAGCAAGGCTTTTGGGTGTCGCCGGAGTCTGCTCGGGCTGCTTGATGAAAACCTCGAGCATCTCCTTTACAAACTGGGCTAAACTCTGGTTGAGCAGTCGCACATCCCCCAGCATCCGCAGCCCTGGGCCATCAAAGGCGTCCAAGCCGGTGTGAGCGGCCCGCTCCCAAGACGCTAGAACTTGGGGCAACTGTCCGAAAAGAAAACGAGTATAAATGCTGAGGGTGAACAGGCTCACCAGGTTATTGGGGTTGCCCTCATACCAACAGGACACCCATCTATCCCCAGATTTGGAGTAGTCCAGCACCCAGAGTTTGCCTGCGGGGTCAAGGGCGAGGTTTTGCAGTATGGTACTGGCATCAAGCAAATCCTCATCGTCTAAAGCGCCTTTCACCGAGATGGCCAGTAAAAGCTCAGGATGCTTGAGGTCTACCGGCCCGTGCAGCTCCAAGACGGGGGTGACGATACCGACCGGCTCGAGGCGCTCGTCAACCAGCACGCTCACTCGAGGGCTGCCAAGCCCAACCGCGCGCGCCAGAATGGAGCGCAGCACCTCGCCCTGAATTTGAGGCCGTGGTAGCCGCTTCACGCGGTACACCCGGCCCTGGGCGTCGTGGGCTAGGCAGGTTTTATCCTTTTCCCAAATCAGGTCTCGCTCGGTAATCACCAGGGTTGCTTCTTGCATGTGTTTCCTCCTGTACATGCTTATTTTGGAGTTGCCCAGGGTTCCGACCGACTGAACGTAGAAAAACCGCGTTTGTGCTACCCGTATACTGGGTCAAATGCGCGCCCACACCAACCCCTGGTACTTGGTGCTTTCCTCCTATTGGTTTGCAAGCAGCTTCAAGTGGTTCTTGATTCTGCTGGTGCTGCTGCCGGCCAGGGTGGCCGAGTTGGTGCCCGAACCCGAGCGGGCCACCCGGCTGGGCTTCTTGTTTGCCCTGGGGGCGGTGATGGCCTTCATTGGGCCGCCCATCTGGGGCTACATCTCCGACCGGGTCGGGCGCCGAATGCCCTTTCTGGCCCTGGGGGCTGTTCTTACGGCGGGTTCGCTGGTCTGGATGGCCTATGCGGGCAGCTACTGGCAACTGGTAGTGGCCTATTTGTTGCTCCAACTGGCCGACGATATGGCCACCGGCCCCTACTCGGCGCTGATTCCCGACCTTACGGCCCGCCGGGAACGCGGGGTGGCTTCGGGCTGGCTGGGCACCCTCCAGGTGGGGGGCCAGGTGGTGG
>CAZIXH010000199.1:0-2638 GCA_964543055.1 uncultured bacterium | reverse complement strand
GCCCGAACGCCTACAGGCCCTGCGTAACGAGCGCGAGGCCCTGAACGCTCAGATGGCCCAGGAGCGAGAGGTGTCGAGCCAGTGGGGGCGCTACCGGGAAGACCTCGAGCGCTACCGCCAGGCCCAGAAAGAAATGGGTGAACTTGAGGCCCGCCTGCACCACCTGCGGATCGAGCAGGCCGAGTTAGCCCAGAAGCTCACCGCTATCCAGGCCCGTAAAGCCGAACTCGAGCAAGCCCAGCGCAGCCTGAACCTGCGCCAGCTTGAAGGCGCACTGCATACCGCCCGGGGCCGAACTCGAGCGCTGTCAGAGGAAGAAACCCGGCTGATCGGGCGCACCAACCAACTTTTATCCGACCTCGAGGCCCTCCACCTGACCCAGGCCCGCCGCGAGGCCGCCATCGAAACCCTACAGCAAGAACTGGTCGAGCTGCCCCCAGGGCCGGTGGAAGAAGGCTCCCCGCGCAGCCTGGCCCGCGCCCTTTCGGAAACCGAGGCGGCTCTGGAAGCCCTGGGCCCCATCAACCACCTTGCCGAGCAGGAATACGCCCTTCTGAGCGAGGACATTCAGAAGCTCGAGGTAGCCTTGCAGGAGTCGGAAGAGGTCGTGCGGAAGCTGGAGGCCGAGCTTCATCTGGTGCAGTCCGAATACTGCGAGCGAATGCACCAGGTATACGGCATATTCAAAGAAAAATTTGCCCACTACGCCAGCGCCTTGCTGGACGCCGAGGTGGAGCTCGAGCGCACCCATCATGGCCTGGATCTGGTGCTCAAGCCCGCTGGCAAGCGCACCGTCAACCTGAACCTGCTCTCCATGGGTGAGCGAACCATGGGCGCTCTGGCCTTTTTGTTCGCGCTATCGGAAATAGGGGAGAGCAGCGACTCGGGTGTGGGCGGCCTGCCCATTGCCGTACTGGACGAGGTAGATGCGCCTCTCGACGAGGCCAACATCCAGCGCTTCTGCCGCTTCTTGCAGCATTTCAAGGGTCAGACCCAGTTCATACTCGTCACCCACCAGAAGCGCACCATGGAAGCCTGCGATGCCCTTTATGGCGTAACCACTGATAAGGGCTTAAGCCGGGTGTACAGCATCAAGCGTGAGGAAGCCCTGGCCTGAACAGACTGCTAAACTATAGCCATGAGCCCCACCCTGCTCAGCGTGAAGGAGTACCTCGAGCTCGAGGAGCGCGCAGAACTCCGCCACGAATATGTGGATGGACGCCTTCTAGCCATGGCCGGGGAGACCCAGGAGCACGAAGACATCGTACTCAACCTGGTTGAAGCCCTCCGTCCGCTGGCCAGGGGCAAGGGTTGCAGGCTGTACACCACCAACATCAAGTTGCAAGTTCGCCCTACCCGATTCCGCTATCCCGATCTGATGGTGATTTGCGGCCCCAAGGTTGAGCCCAGAATCGAATATGCCCCCTGCTTGATTGTGGAAGTTTTATCGGATAGCACCGAACAAACCGATCTCAGTGAAAAACTGAGTGAATACACTGCGCTGCCCAGCCTCGAGCGCTACCTGCTGGTCTCTCAGGCCCACAAACTGGTTCTGGTCTATATCCGGCAGACAGACGGCTGGCGGCTCGAGACCCTTGAGAATAGCGGCGAAGTTTACATCCCCTGTCTGGATGCAAGGCTTACCCTCGAGGAAATTTACCGGGGACTTGCCCTTTGACAGGTGAATCTACTGCTTTGGGCGAACCATTTTGCCGTAAGGGAATGCAATTGCCAAGGCCCGGGCGATAACCAGAGCCAGTATGCCCGCACTCCAGACCAATACATCCGCACCCTTAATGTCGCCCGAAAACAAGCCCAACATCATCTCTCGTAAAACAAATATCACTGCCACTTCAACCAGAATCTCGGCCCGGATGCGGTCGTACTCAAAGTAGTCCACAAAGGCCCGTACCAGCTCGAGCACCACTACCAATGAAAGGATATTTGTGACCAGGTCTTTCAGGCCCAGACGAACCGTGGGCTGGCTGACCGCAAGGCCCAGGTCCATCAGGGTGCGCCCCACGCTCACCAGCAGGCCTATCAGCAGGGCTACAAGCGCAAGGTTGAAGATAACCCGGGTGGTAATCCGAAAAATGTTGAGCAGGTTTTGTTGGGTAATCATGCGTCCTCCAGCTTGTCCACCACCTCAAACAACCCTTCCAGATCCATTTTGGCGTAGATGGCGCTGGTGTTGATGTTGGTGTGGCCTAACAGCCTGGCCGTGGCGTGGAGGTCGCGGCTGGTTTTGTAGAAGCGGGTTCCGGCGGTATGGCGTAGCATGTGGGCCCCGTAGTAGCGCTCGGGAAAACCCAGGGTTCGGTAGTGTCGGTTCAGGATTTTCCGCAAGGTTTTGTCGGTCATGGCCTGGCCGCTGGCTTTGCGCCCCCCCAGATTGATAAGCAGGGCACGCTCGCCCGCGACGGCGTGAGCCAGCCGCAGCTTCAGCCAACCCTCGAGCTCCTGCACCATGGAGCGTGAGAGGGGCACACTGCGCTGTTTGCCACCCTTACCGCTGCGGATAAGCAAGAGCCGCTCCTCGAGGTGCACATCCTCCACCCATAAGTTAACAACTTCACTAATACGCAGCCCGGCCTCGGCCATGAGCCGCACCGCCAGGCGATCCCGATAGGTTTGAGGC
>CAZIXH010000198.1:0-4904 GCA_964543055.1 uncultured bacterium | reverse complement strand
CCTGTGGCATGGCGGCCTGGATGACCCTGAAATCGGCGGTGTTTGGCCTGCCCTTTGGGGGGTCGGCGGGCGGGGTGGTGGTAGACCCGGACAAGCTCTCGAGGCGCGAACTCGAGCGGGTCTCGCGCCGCTACGTGACCGAACTCATCGAGCTGATTGGCCCCGATGAAGACGTGCTGGCCCCCGATGTGGGCACCAACGAAACCGTTATGGCCTGGTTCCAGGACACCTTTACCATGACCCGTGGCCAGACCACCCTCAGCGCCGTTACGGGCAAGCCACCCCAGCTCGGGGGGGTGCCGGTGAAAGACGAAGG
This sequence comes from uncultured bacterium, assembly GCA_964543055.1. GTDB lineage: Bacteria > Deinococcota > Deinococci > Deinococcales > Thermaceae > Meiothermus. The sequence continues at coordinate 4,588 of CAZIXH010000198.1, read as the reverse complement.
CGGCGGCCAGGGGTTGGTGTATGTACTGTCCGATCTGGCCCAGGTCAAAGGTTGGCCGGTGGTAGGGGCCAGCATGGCCATTCAGGGTTTCGGCCAGGTGGGTAGTGCGGTGGCCCGGTATGCAGTCAGGGAAGGGCTAAAGGTGGTGGCCATTTCGACCAGCCAGGGTGGGGTGTACAACCCCGAAGGGCTGGATGTGGCGGCCCTCGAGCAGCACTATGCCGAACGGGGCAATCTGGAAGGCTTCCCCGGAGGCAAACCCATCACCAATCACGAACTTTTGACCCTGAAGGTGAACTATCTGGTTCCAGCCGCCGTAGAAGGGGTCATCAACGAGCGCAATGCCAGGCAAATTTCAGCCCAGGTGGTGCTCGAGGGGGCCAACGGGGCCATCACCCCGGAGGCAGAGTACCTGCTCCAACTCCAGGGTACGCAGATAGTGCCCGACATCCTGGCCAACGGTGGCGGGCTGGTGCTCTCGTACCTCGAGTGGGTGCAAGACCTCTCGATGCTTTTCTTTGAAGAAGGCGAAGTGCAGCAAAAACTGCGCGAGTTCATTCACCAGACTTTGCAGGCGGTGCTCGAGCGGGCCAAACCCCTGCAGGGCGACCTGCGGGCAGGGGCTTATGCGCTGGCCCTCGAGCGCATCAACGAGGCCAGCCGCTTACGCGGTGTGTATCCCTGAACAGAGGCCGCCGTACTGGTACATCGGCTATCAGTTTTGAGTTATCCGCTCCGTGGAGGAACGCATGAAATCGGAACCCCTTTCCTACCTTTGCAGCGACAACATCGGCCCCTGGGAAATTTATCTGGCCCAGGTTGACCGCGTCACCCCTTACCTGGGCAAACTGGCTTTTTGGGTTGAAGACCTCAAGCGACCCAAGCGCATCCTGATCGTGGATGTGCCCATCCAGATGGACGACGGTTCGGTGGCCCACTTCGAGGGCTACCGGGTGCACCACAACACCTTCCGCGGCCCCGCCAAGGGGGGGATTCGCTACCACCAGGACGTGACCCTCTCCGAGGTGATGGCGCCATCGGCCTGGATGTCCATCAAGAACGCCGCTGTGGGCCTGCCCTACGGCGGGGGCAAGGGGGGCATCCGGGTGGACCCCCGCAAGCTCAGCCCCGGCGAGATTGAGCGCCTGACCCGCCGCTATACCTCCGAAATCGGGATCATCATTGGCCCGGACAAAGACATTCCGGCTCCCGACATGGGCACCGGGGCCCGCGAAATGGCCTGGATGATGGACACCTACTCCATGAACGTGGGGCGGACTGCGCCAGGGGTGGTCACCGGCAAACCCATCTCGGTAGGCGGTTCGCTGGGGCGGCAGGATGCTACCGGACGCGGGGTGTTTGTAACGGCGGCGGCGGCGGCTGAAAAAATCGGCCTGCCCGTAGAAGGCAGCCGGGTGGTGGTGCAGGGTTTCGGCAATGTGGGCAATGCAGCAGCCCGCATCTTTCATGATCACGGAGCCAAAGTTGTTGCGGTCTCGGACGTCACAGGGGCCGTTCGCAACGACGCCGGCATAGACCCCTACGACCTTACCCAGTACGTGCGGCAGATGGGGGGCGTCAAGGGCTACCCCAAAGCCGAGGCCATTCCTGCCGCCGACCTGCTGGCCACCCCCTGCGAATTCCTGGTTCCAGCCGCGCTCGAGAAGCAAATCACCGAGGCCAATGCCTGGAAGGTACAGTGCAAAATCATTGCCGAGGGGGCCAACGGCCCCACCACCCCTGCTGCCGATGACATTCTGAGTGAGCGAGGGATTCTGGTCATCCCCGATGTGATTGCCAACGCAGGCGGCGTCACGGTGAGCTACTTTGAATGGGTGCAGGACTTCAACAGCTTTTTCTGGACCGAAGATGAAATTAATGCCAAGCTCGAGCGGCTCATGCGCCAATCGTTTGAGGCGGTCTGGCAGGTCTCCCAGGATAAAAAGGTCTCGCTGCGCACGGCGGCTTACATTGTGGCGGCCACTCGAGTTCTGGAGGCTCGAGCGCTGCTCGGGCTGTACCCGTGAGCGGGGGTCTGTGGTCTCCAACCGGAGACCCTGAGTCGGTAGCTTACAACCACGGGTGTGTGCTCTTCCGGGGAGGTTTGATACAGGCCAATCCAGGCCACCCTGACCAATCCGTTCAAATCGCGGTAGAGTAGCGAGTATGCGGGTTCTGGGCCTGATGTCCGGCACGTCTGTGGATGCGGTAGACCTGTTGCTTGCAGAGCTGGACGGGCGGCCTCCAAAGCTGCATTGGCGCGTTCTCGAGCACAAAGAGGCTCCCTTTCCAGCCGACCTGCGGGCCCAGATTATCCGTACCCTGAAATCGCAGTCCGTTACCCGTGAGGTGGCCCTGCTGCACCACGCCCTGGGGCGTTTTTATGCCGAAGCAGCGGCCCCTTTCAAAGGCCGGGTAGATCTGGTGGCTTCCCACGGACAGACCGTCTGGCACGAACCTCCGCAGGCTACCTTGCAGATTGGCGAGCCGGCTTATCTGGCCGAGGCCCTGGAAGTGCCGGTGGTGTCGGATTTTCGTCCCTCGGACATGGCCCTGGGCGGCGAGGCCGCGCCCTTCGTGCCCTACCCCGACCTGCTGCTTTATGGGGAAAGGGGGGTTAGCCGCGCCATCCACAACATTGGGGGCATCTCCAACCTGACCTACCTGCCCACCGACCTGAACCCCGAGAAAGTCCTGGCCTTCGATACCGGTCCGGGCAACGCCCTGCTCGACGAAGCTGCGGCCCGGCTGGGCCTGAAGCAGGATACCGGGGGCACCATTGCGGCCTCGGGCAGGGCTGACCCGTTGCTGGTAGAGCGCTGGCTCACCCACCCCTACCTTGATCGGAAGCCCCCCAAATCCACCGGACGCGAAATCTGGAATCTGGAAATGCTCGACGAGGACGCAGCTCTGCCCCCTGCCAACCTGCTGGCCACCCTCACCGAGTTCACGGCCCGCACCATTGCTCGAGCTTACCAGGACTTTGTGCTCCCACACGGCCTGGACGAAATCTGGGTGGCCGGTGGAGGGGCCTATAACGCCACCCTGATGCAACACCTCAAGACGCTGCTGCCCGTGCCGGTATATACCTTCGAGGAAAAGGGCTTCGATTCCAAACACCGCGAGGCCCTTTGTTTTGCAGTGTTGGGTTACTTACGCTACCTCGAGCTGCCCAACATTCTCAAACAGACCACAGGTGCTCGCAGGGATGCCATTGCCGGGAAAATCTCGCTGCCCTCCACGCACCGGAGCCTGTAAGAGCGGTTCCCACGAATACCCACATAGCATCCTTTGGAAGCTATGGCGTGTGGGGTAATTTACGCTGCACCGCGTGTAGCGTAAATGTGGGAAACGCGGTAAGACAGCCTGAAAATAGCACGTCCAGAGTCACCATGACCAGGCCTCTTCCAATGCAGTGCGGGCGTTCTTGTGAAAAAGCTGGTGGGCCGTGCAGGACTTGAACCCGCGACCTGGCGATTATGAGTCGCTTGCTCTGACCAACTGAGCTAACGGCCCCCAAGCAGGGTTTAGTTTAGCGGGTTTGCGGGTTTTGCTCAACGCGGAGGCGGAGGGTGCCTGTCCTGGCCGGTGAGCTGGTCCTCGAGCTCGCCGATGTAGGCGGCCAGGGTGTTACCGGCCTTCTCGATGTCCTCGCGCAGTTCGTGTTCTACTCGATCAATGCGCTCTATCACAGCCTGTAGCCTGGTCTCGAGCCCCGCCGGACTCTGGGCCTTGAGGCCCTCGAGTTCCCCTTCAAGCCATTTCTTGAGCTCGGAGAAGCGGCTGGCCTCGGCCTCGTCGGCCAGTTTGCGGGTAGATAGCAGCTCACGCGCGTATTTCTTGACCTCGAGCAAAGCGGCGGTCTCGAGCCCCACCGTGTACATGAAATAAACCACGACCAGCACCGCCATGATAGAAAGCATCACGATGCCAAAAGGTGCGGTCACCTGGGTAAAAATCAGCGAAAGCGTTTTCTCCTCGCTAAACACCGCCCAGTTGCGCCAGGCGAAAACCGCCATCAAGATGATCAGAACCAACAGAAAAACATTGCGCCCCCGCATCTCTAGCCTCGAACGGGATTATATCTTTTCCTACCAGGTAAACCTGAGCCGTAACGGTGCTCTAGAGCACATCGAATGGCATTTTGCCCGTTGGAAACACCAAAAACCTCGCCAACTGTATGTGCGGCATCCAAGTCCCTTGTTCTGTCTCATACGAATCTTTTTGGCTGTTTTACGTTTATAACAGTCTATCCGTCATGACCGTGAGGGAATACGCCCTTTTGACCCGCCAGGCTAGGGCATTGCAATTCGGGTGGGTTCTAATACCAAATCTCACTCAAGGTGACTTCTAAAGTAGGATCGGGGAATGAGTCGAAGGATTGCCCCCATCGATTAGGCCGAAAGCGCAGAGGAGTTGGAGGAACAGTATAGAAGGGAGAAGCACCTGGAACGACGTAAACGGCTGCAGGCGATGTGGCTGGTACGTCGTGGCAAAGCTGCGCAGGATGCGGCCAAAGAAGTGGGGATTGGACGTAAAACCCTCAGCAGGTGGCGCGGGTGGTATAGGGCGGGGGGATTGGGGGAGG
>CAZIXH010000197.1:0-3139 GCA_964543055.1 uncultured bacterium | reverse complement strand
CCATCAATGTGCCGGGTGCGTCGGCCTCGAGTGGGGGCAATGGTCGGGCTTTGGGTCGTTGGCGTATCGAATCGGCTACCCAAAATAGCGCCGTATTGCTGCTCAATGTGGATGGGGGTGGGGTAGAGCGCCTGCGGGTTGAATACGATGGTGACAAGACTTTTCTCAATGGACAGCGCTGGTTTCGTGTCGAGAGCGATACCTGCCGCTAATACGTTCCATCCCTGCTCTCGTTCTCCACAAACACTCCACCATCTGGTGGGGTGTTTTGTACCAGATTCGATTTGTTTGTCACCATTCGCCAACCAACCCAACCGAAGTTAGCTGCGTAGCGAAGGGCGGTATGGCCCCTTGGAGGGGAGACGCTTTTTTCGCTCATCCGCAGGGAGAGATGTGCTCCAGGATTCAAAAAGATAGCCTCTCGCGCTTTTGGTTTTGAAAAAAGTCTTTTTGAATCTGCTATTGTTCACATCTGAAGGGTGGTCGAAGGCTGGATTTCTTACCTTCGAGTAACCATCTGAGAGTGATTTCGGTACAGCGGGTTTTTGTGCTGCCGGGTGCCGGAAGCCTTGCCATGCGAGACATAAAGAGGGGAACCGCAATGAGGGCGTATAGGTAGGGGGTGTCCGTTATGTCCAGACGTTATGTAATCGTTGCGCATCTAACTGGGTTAGGGATAGACGTTAACGTTCTGGAGCATTAATTCCCGATTGCTGCTGGTTCTTATTCTTCACGCCGGGGTTATGTGCGCTTGCGTAAAGTGACCCAAAGCGATGTGACCGACGCATGAAACCCCCCAAGACTTCCCCTGCCGAAATCCTGGATCGCTTTGAGCGGGAGGTATTGTATGGCGACGTTATTGGCAGCGCCACTGATTGTGGAAGTGTACGCCTGGGGGTAGATGCAGAAGCCAAGATCTCGGTGGAGGACGGGGTTTTGCGCTTTGCTCCCCTGGACACGCCAGGCTGGGGCCGCCAGGGTATCGCCTATGGCCCCTTTGCCCGGAGAGCCGGACTGGCCTTTGGGGTCTTGATGCTCAACGGACACAACAACTCACAAACCTATGCCAAACCCCTTAGCGCCCTGCCACGACACCTCGTTGGCGGCCAGGAGGACGCTGTTGCTCGAATGCCTTTCAAGGCGCATTTTTCGCCCCAGCCTGTCCGGGAAAATCTGGCAGTAGGCTGGTTTGATCAGCCCGTGCCGACCAACCCCCTCGAGTCCGGCCAGGCCCTGGTCATGCAGGGGCATCCCCGTGAGAATGGCCGGCTGTGCGCTGCGAAGCTGCGGGGCTTACATCATCTGCTTCTGGGTATTCAGAACAACCCCATCTATTTGCTTACGATACTGCGCGAGAAAGGGGTGGCTTTTTATGCTGGTTCGCTCGAGGGTAGCCGCCACCTCCCAGCCCTGCCCAGGCTGCGGCCATTGGCGATAGACCCTTACAGCCTGCCCGCAAAGGATTTATACGCCGGGGTTTACCAGTCCATCCTGGGGGAAATGGGGCACCGGGTAGACACCCGCGTGTATGGGGTGCGGGTAGCCGATGTGCCTGCGTGGCGGGGGTACGGCACGGCCTTGCTGGCCGATCCACAGCCACAACTGGGGCGCAAGGCGGCTCAGGGTGGGGTGTGGCAACTGCACGGCCCCGGCATGCTTTTGCGTCCGCAAGAAGCCGGTGGGCTGTTTCATGTGTGCCTGACCGCACCCGCCAGCCTGATCTGGCGTTACCGCGACCCAGGGCATTTTCTGGCCCTGGAGCTGAACCCTCAGGAAGTCCGCTTGCGCATGCACTATGGCCTCCAGCAGTATGTGTTGGCTGCCGAACCCTATACTGGGGCGGCCCAGCAACCTCACTGGGTGCAGGTTCTGGACGATGGAAAAGCCCTCATCATTACCCTGGACGGCCAGCCTCTCTTTTCCGAGCACCCCATCCTCGAGCATCGCCTGGCCAACGAAACGGGGGTTGGACTGGTTGGACAGGCCGCCGACCTCGAGGTGCATCCACGTGAAGTGGAACTCCCGCCGGAGCTGGATCTGGGGCGACCCTGGCAGGCCAGGGGTCAGACGACGGTGTTTGCCCCCTATCTGAACCATGCCGCCGAAGATTTGCTGATTTCCTGGGAACCCACCCTGGGACGTGCCAATTTGATGCCCGCGGAAGGGGGCCTGCTTATCGAAGCAGCGGGGGGAGAGCGGGCTCTATACACCATGCCCTGGGACAGCACCCATCTGGCCGATCTGGAAGTCGAAATTCTTCCTCCAGGCCAGAGTATAGGCCAAAACCAGCAAAGCCGAGCTGGGGTCTGTTTCTGGCAAGATGCCAGACATCATCTGGTAGTGACCTTGCGGCTGGATGATAGCGAAAGCTCGGTGGCGGCAATACTGCGTTTTGCCGGTTATGAAGATCCTTTCGACATGGTCTGGAGCCGCGTACCCGATCTGCTTTATCACGGCGTACCGGTGCGCTTGCGGGCGGTTTGTGATGGCGAACAGCTTCAGGTCTACCTTGACGACGAGCCGGTACTGTACCGGGCGCTTAGGGACATCTACCCCGGAGCCGACCGCCTGTATATCCGGCGGGTAGGGCTTGCCCTGAGTGGTTATGGTGAAGACACGGGTAGCATCTTTCGCACCTGGATTGCACGAAAGTAGGTTCCTTCCACTACGCTTCCTGGTGGTGTACTGTACTTGTACAACTGCTTGATTGCATACACTGTCGCACATATGCCTGTACAGGTGCGGCGTGGTTGAGCGGCTGCCTTGTGGCCCCTGCGGGAGTTCCTGGGCGGAACCAGCCTAACCTGGGGCCTTGTGGTTCCTCCCGTATTCATCAGAGAAAGTTAGTTGGGGCTGCTAACCTGCGCCTTCACACAGCCAGGTTGGTTCAGCGCCCATTCCAATGCCCCTAACAGATCTCCTTACGCGATGGGGAGGGGGCTAAAGTGCCATCACCCGAAACCGCGAAAGTGTATGGGTGTCTCCACAACTATGTATGGATTACCTGGGCGCAAGAAAAGCGTAATTCGATTGCCGGTAACGTCCGAAGAGCAGGGTTATAGCTCGTGGATCGTGGCTTGCTGCTTTCAAATACTAATTTGTATCTTCTGTTCAATGGGTGGGTTCAGAATGTCGGGGT
>CAZIXH010000196.1:0-3163 GCA_964543055.1 uncultured bacterium | reverse complement strand
CGGTCAGTGTGCAGGTGTGTGCAGATTCCTCATGTAACGGGTTTTTACCGGGGCGGGAAAATCTTCAACCGCAACACCCGTCCCCGGGGGCTGCGGCTGGCGGCGTAGACCAGGCTTTCGCCAATTTCAGCGGGGTCTACCCAGGCCATGGGGTCGGCATCGGGCATCTCTTTGCGGTTGGCCGGGGTATCTACAGCACCCATCGGGTAGACAATCGCCACCCGGACTGCCGTGCCCGTCAGTTCGGCATCCAACGAGCGCAGGTAGGTAGCCACGGCGGCTTTGGCGGCAGCGTACAGGGCCACGCCAGGCCCTACCCCATTCCAGGCAGCCGCCGCCGAGATACCTGCAATAAAGCCGTCTTTCTGACCCAGGAGCTCGGGCAATATGGCCCGGGTCATGTAAAACAGGGTACGCATGTTGAGGTCGAACATCCGGTCATAGAGGCTCGGATCAGTGTCCTTGATAGGAGCGTAAGCAAAGCCCCCTACGGTGTGAATCAGACCATCCACCCGCCCCATCTGCGCCTTGACCTGCCGCACCAGCATCTCGGCGTCGGGGTAGTGGGTCAGGTTAGCCACAAACGCCCGCCCGCCCAGTTCCTGTGCTCGTTGGGCAATGGTGGTTTCGTAAGCATCGGCTAAGGCCAGCTTGGCCCCTGCCTTAATGAACGCCTGGGCAATGGCTCCGGCAATGGCGCCGCCCCCCCCGGTAAGGATGTACACCTTGTCCTGAAGTGCTTGCATGGCCTAATTATGGGCCTCAAAGCCCGCCATCGCATGTCTTTGTGCTTACATTCAGCTTCAAAACCTGGGGCGATCCACCTTGACCCCCATCATCCTGCTCAAGAGTTCTACCAGCACCCGCGATTCTTGCTCCTGGGTGCCGCTCAAATCGGTGAGGAAATCTTCCCAGAACCACCAGTCGGGGAAATAGCTTTCGTTGACAAAATGGCCCTCGCCATAAAACCTGAACAGATCGAACTCTTTGCCGCTACGCAAACGCAGCCCCACACGAAAAAGTTCCTGGGTATCCCTGGCCCGAAAAAACCAACCCCCAAAGGTCCAGTCCTCGAAGCCATAGGTGACGACCTCTACCTGCTCGAAAGGAATCAGACGGGTACGTTCCACAAACCAGAACTGACGGTCATGGATCATGAGCCAGCCCTTGCGCGGCTCCACAACCACCTCTCGGCTGAAAGCACCCAGGCTCAGTATTCGCAGCCGCAGGGCAGAAGTCACCACCAAACGCACCCCCTGTTTTTGAATACGGGGGCCAATGGAGAACAGGCGAAAGCTGCGGTTCACTTTGCTTCTGATACTACGGCACAATGTGAAGCAATCGGGTCATTTTGCCCCCAGTCTTGAAATAATATGCCAGCAGGCTGGCCTGGAGCGCTTGTAAATCCATCGGCCTGCTGTGGTACTGGTGGCCTGGAGTGGGTGGACAACCCCAGAGGAGGTTTATGGCAACGAAGAAAATAGTGGTTCATCGTCTGGTAGGCCATCGCTTTTTGGGCATCAACGAGCAAGGCGACAAGGTCTTGATTGATGGCGACCAGCCCTCAACCGGCATGCGACCCATGGAACTCTTGCTTTCGGCCCTGGCTGGCTGCACCGCCTACGATGTGGTGGACATTATGGAAAAAAAGCGCCAGCCCCTGGCACGCTACCGTGTAGAGGCTGTAGGCGAACGGACCGAGGAGCACCCCAAGCGCTATACGCATATCGTGCTCACCCACTACGGCGCCGGGCCCAACGTGACCCGGGAGGCCCTCGAGCGGGCCGTGGAGCTTTCCCACACCAAGTACTGCTCGGTTACGGCCACCCTGAACGTACACATCGAGACCCGGGTGGTGGTGGAGCCCTGGCAGGGCGAACAGCAACTTCAGCAGCAACAGTAAATTTTTCTAGAGCAAACCCCCACGCACTCTCATGCAAGGCTCTGGTAGCGTTGCCACATGAGAGTGTTAATTTTGGCTACTGCACTGGTTTTGTCCGGCCTTGCCCTGGCTCAGTCCGCTTCTAATTCTCCTATCGCCTGGGGTTCATATACCATCCGACAAGAACCGGGCCTGCTGCGAATTATTCGTTCGGATCGGACGCAGGTCGAGATCAAGGGGGGGCGTTTCGAGGTCAGGCAGCTCGAGCTGACCGGCCAGGCACCCGCCGAACTCTGGATTAACGAGGTGTCGGGGCCGAATACCACTGCCTATTTCTTCACCCAGGAGCAGGGTTTTCGCAACCTGCTCATTTACCGGGGCCGCACCGCCGGGGTACTGGAAGTGCGCGATGTGGACGGCGACCGGCGGCCTGAGATCATTGTGGGTACCGATGTATTCGCCGACTTTGGCGGCCTGCCCAGGGAGGTGTACCCCCGCCTGACCTACATCCTGGCCTGGGACGGAGTGCGCTACGTGGACGCCACCGCCCGTTTCCCTACCCTGGGCTTCCGCACCCTGTCGTACTACCGGGCGGCCCTGCAGGACGCCCTGGTTCAGAAAGACGAGGTCAACGCCCGCAGCGCCGCGCTGGGCTACTACGGACGCGGGCTCATTACCGGCCAGGCCGACGAGGCCAAAAAGTGGCTGATGGCCAACACCCCCCAGGCCATCCGGCGCTGGCTCTTAGACCTCGAGGGCGAGGCCATCCGGGCCATCTACACCGACCTGGCCTGCCGGCTGATGGTGAGCTACAGCCGGAGCCTGCCCCCCAAGCCGGTTTGCAACGGGTAGCAGCCGCAGATTGCTGAAGGCTAAAAGCCGAGGGCGCAAGGCGTTGGGCAAAAAGGCCATTCACTTGTTTAGGGAATATGGGGTTAGGGGTTAGAGAGGTACCACCTACTCCCCACCACGCACCCCCACCTAATGGTCTGGTAAGTCATGCGTCATTCCGAACGTAGCGAAGCGAATTGAGCAATCTGATGTGCTTCAGTCCACTGCAATCACTGTCCCTTTGCAGAGCCAGATTCCTCGTTGCACTGCGTGCGCCTCGGAATGACAACACGCGGTCAAGTGCAGAAGTTGGGTTCATTGAAGGCATCCCAAATACTTTGTTACCAGACCACTCGTGCGCCGTTGAACGTTGGCTACACGCCTTCAGTAGGTATAAATCACCTGATTGCCGGAAAACCTGGAGGTCAGGAACCGGGCTGCGTAAAGGTA
>CAZIXH010000195.1:0-16621 GCA_964543055.1 uncultured bacterium | reverse complement strand
GTGCCAAGCCCATCTTGTATGTGGGCAGGGGCGAGGGTGCCCGCCTGATTGAGGCTGCCGAAGCCGGCCTGGTAAGCCCGCCCGAGAACCCCGAAGCCCTGGCAGCGCGTATCATGGAGGTTGTGCGCCAGCCCGCCCTGGCCGAACGTCTGGGCACCAACGGACGGCGCTACGTGGAAGAACACCTGAGCTGGGCCAGCCTGATCCAACACTGGCTCAGTGGGATCCAAGTAAAGCAACCCCAAAGTGAAAAAGTACCTGGTTGAGGAGAACAGTATGCAGACCGTTGTTGACCCCAAGACACAGCTATTGCAGCGAATTCAGGACAAAAGCGCCCTGGTTGGCGTGGTCGGCATGGGCTACGTGGGCCTCCCTTTTGCGGTGGAGAAAGCCAAGGTGGGCTATCGCGTGATCGGTATAGACCGCAGCACGAAGCGTGTGGACATGCTCAACCGCGGCGAGAACTACATTGGCGACGTTAAGGATGAAGAGCTACGGGAACTGGTGACCAAGGGCCTGATCCGGGCCACCACTGGCTTCGAGGAGGTTCCCGAGCTGGATGTGATTGTGATCGCCGTGCCCACACCGCTCACGCAAAACCTGGTACCCGACCTGCAGTACGTAGAGAGCGTTACCGCCGAGATCGCCAAGTATTTGCGCCCCGGGCAGTTGGTGAGCCTCGAGTCCACCACCTACCCCGGCACCACCGAGGAAGTCATGCTACCGTTGCTCGAGCAAAGTGGGCTGAAACTCAACCAGGACTTCTTCCTGGCGCACTCACCGGAGCGGGTAGACCCCGGCAACGCACGCTACACCACCAAAAACACCAACAAGGTTGTCGGTGGGGTAGGAGCAGAGAGCCTCGAGGTAGCCGTGGCTTTTTACCGTCAAACCATTGAGCATGTGGTTCCGGTGAGCAGCGCCAAGGCTGCCGAACTGGTCAAGGTTTTTGAAAACACCTTCCGCGCTGTCAACATCGCGCTGGTCAACGAAATTACGCTCTTGTGTGACCGCATGGGCCTCAATGTGTGGGAGGTACTGGACGCCGCTTTTACCAAGCCATTCGGCATCATGCCGTTTTACCCAGGCCCCGGGGTGGGTGGGCACTGCATCCCCCTCGACCCCCATTACCTCGAGTGGAAGGCCAAGGAGTACAACTTCAACACCCATTTCATCAACCTGGCTGGGGAAATCAACCGCAAAATGCCCGAGTTCACGGTGGAAAAAGCCACCCGCGTACTGAGCCAGCATGGCAAACCGCTCAAAGGAGCCAAAGTGGTGCTGCTGGGCATGGCCTATAAGGCCAACCTTGACGACTACCGCGAAAGCCCGGCCATTGAGGTCTTCAAGCTGCTGAAAAAAGGCGGAGCCGACGTGGTTTTCCACGACAGCTGGACCCCTCATGTAGAGGAGCACGGCCTGGTTGCAGATAGCGTAGAGCTTACCGACGAACTGCTACAAAACGCCGACCTGGTCATCATCACCACCAACCACAGCAACGTGGACTACCAGCGGGTGGTAGCCCTATCAAAAGCAGTCCTGGATACCCGCTATGCCACCCGCGGCCTCAAGGCCGACCATGTGGTGCTCTTGTAGTGGAGGTAGCATGAAAAACTTTGCACTGACCGGGGCAGCGGGCTACATCGCCCCCCGACATCTAAAAGCCATCAAGGACACCGGCCACCGGCTTGTGGCTGCCCTGGATCCTTTTGACTCGGTGGGGATTATGGATAGCTACTTCCCCGAGGCCGAGTTCTTCACCGAACCCGAGGTATTCGAGGACTACCTGCATAGCCTGCGGGGCACCCCCCAGCAGGTAGATTATGTGAGCATCGCCAGCCCCAACTACCTGCACGGCCCGCATATTCGCATGGCCCTGCGGGCCGGGGCCGATGCCATCTGCGAGAAGCCGCTGGTGCTCGAGCCCAGCGAAATCCTGAAACTCAAAGACCTCGAGGCCGAGACCGGACGGCGGGTCTGGACCATCCTGCAACTTCGTACACACGAGGCACTGCTGGCCCTGGCAGAGCGCCTCAACAAGGAAAACAAATCCAAGTATCAGCTCGACCTGACCTACATCACCAGCCGGGGCACCTGGTACCTGCGAAGCTGGAAGGGGCGCACCGAACAGTCGGGTGGCCTAGCCACCAATATCGGGGTGCACTTCTTTGACATGCTTGCCTGGCTGTTTGGCCGGGTGCAAAGCGTCGAAGTGCACCGGCGCGACGACACAGTGGCGGCAGGCTACCTGGAGCTCGAGCGCGCGAGGGTTCGCTGGTTTCTTTCAATAGATGTAAGTTACGTGCCCGCCACACTGCGGGCCCAGGGCAAGCGCACCTATCGCTCGATGCTGCTCGATGGTCAGGAAATCGAATTCTCAGAAGGCTTTACCGAGCTACACACCCGGGTCTACGAGCGCACCCTGGCAGGACAGGGCTTCAGCCTCGACGATACCTACGAAGCCATTGCTGCCGTAGCCCAGATTCGCAACTTACCCCTCTCAAACCGCACCGAGACCATGCATCCGTTCCTGCTCGAAAAGGTGAGCGGCTAGGTATGGACTACTACAAGCACGAGACTGCCATTGTAGACGAGGGCGCCCGGATAGGCCGGGGCACCAAAATCTGGCATTTTTGCCACATCTCGGCCAAAGCGGTGATTGGAGAGAACTGCTCGCTGGGCCAGAACGTCTACGTGGCTAACAACGTTGTCATCGGTAACGGGGTGAAAATCCAGAACAACGTTTCGGTGTACGAGGGGGTCATTCTGGAGGATTACGTCTTCTGCGGCCCCAGCATGGTGTTTACCAATGTCCTGACGCCGCGCAGCGAGTTTCCCCGCAATACCTCTGCCGATTATGGGCGCATCCTGGTCAAACGGGGGGCCAGCATAGGGGCCAATGCCACCATCGTGACTGGCGTAACCCTCCACGAAGGGGCCTTTGTCGCCGCCGGTGCGGTTGTTACCAAAGACGTTCCGGCCTATGCCATTGTAGCCGGGGTACCGGCGCGGATCATCGGCTGGATGAGCGCATATGGTGACCGCCTTGACTTTAGCCAGAGCGATACGGTCACCGACTCCCAGGGCCACGTGTACCAGAAAGTCGGCCCTTTTGAGGTGCGGAGGCTTAGATGAAATCCCTGGTGCAAGTTCCCATCCTCGATCTTGGCGCAGAAGTAAACGAGCTATGGGATGAACTGAACGCTGCCATCCAACGCGTACTGCGCTCAACCCAGTTCATCATGGGCCCTGAGGTAGGAGAGCTCGAGCGTCAAATCGCCGCCTATCTTGGTGTCAAACACGCCATAGCCCTGAACTCGGGCACCGATGCCCTGGTCATCGGGCTGCGGGCTATGGGGGTGGGGCCAGGCGACGAGGTAATTACCAGTCCCTTCACCTTTTTCGCCACCGCCGAGGCCATCAGCTTGCTGGGAGCCCAGCCAGTTTTCGTAGATATTGACCCGGTTAGCTTTAACTTGAACCCCGAAGCCCTCGAGGCCGCCATCACCCCCAGAACCAAGGCGGTTATACCTGTACACCTCTACGGCAACCCGGCCGCCATGGGCAAGATTTTAGAAATTGCCAGGCGGCACGGGCTGAAGGTACTCGAGGATTGCGCTCAGTCTTTCGGCGCTTGCTACCAGGGCTGCCTAGGCTGCGATTGTGACAGCTCCGACCTTCGACACCGGTTCACCGGAACCCTGGCAGACGCTGGGGCTTTCTCCTTCTTCCCCTCCAAAAACCTGGGGGCTTACGGCGATGGCGGCTTGCTAACCACCTCCGACGACAGCATTGCCGAGCAGGCCCGCATGCTACGGGCGCACGGCTCCCGCAAGAAGTATCACAACGAGCTCGTTGGCTATAACTCGCGCCTCGACACCCTGCAGGCCGCCATTCTGCTGGTCAAACTACCCCACCTGGAGCGCTACAACCAGGCCCGCAGAGCCATTGCGGAGCGATACAATCAAGCTCTGGCTAATCTCTCCGGGCTGCAAACGCCCACGCTAAGCCCCGGTCATATCTTCCATCAATACACCGTCCGCATACTGGGCGGTCGTCGAGACAGGGTGCAACAGCGGCTCACCGAGCTGGGTATTGGCACCATGGTTTACTACCCCGTGCCGCTCCACCAGCTCCCGGTTTACCAAAACCTGGGCCTCCGCCTGCCCGAGAGCGAGCGGGCTGCCCAGGAGGTACTCTCACTGCCCATCTGGCCTCAAATGAACCCTAAAACGCAGGGCCTGGTGGTCGAAGCCGTCCAGAAAGCGCTGGAGGACTGAGCCACCCTACGTGATTTGCTACCGGTCACAAACGTGAGGGAGGGAAAATAATTTGTGTGGTATAGCCGGACTTGTTCTGCATAAACCTGGAGCACTCAACTGGGCATCCCAAGCCCTAAAAGGGCTTCACCACCGGGGCCCCGACGACCAGGGTTGGCTGGTTCTGGACGGTGGCACCCAGAAGGGCCAGCACTGGACGGAAGCCTCCGGCCCAGTGCTGCTTCTACACCGCCGACTCTCCATTCTGGATCTCTCGCCCCTGGGCTGGCAGCCCATGTCGAGTCCGGACGAGCGCTATCACCTGGTGTTCAACGGGGAGATCTACAACTACCTCGAGCTTCGCCGAGATCTGGAGGCCCTCGGCCACTGCTTTCGTTCGCATTCCGATACCGAGGTGCTGCTGGCCTCCTGGGCCGAGTGGGGGGTGCAAAGCCTCGAGCGCCTGGTAGGAATGTTTGCCTTCGCCGTTCTGGATCGCCAGGCCCAAAGCCTTCATCTGGTCAGAGACTTCTTTGGCATCAAACCCCTGTACTATGCGGCTTTCGCCGAGGGCATTGGCTTTGCTTCCGAAATACCGGTGCTGCTCGAGCTCCCCGGTGTTCGCCGTCAGGTCAACCCCGAGCGGCTTTATCGCTACCTGCGCTTCGGTCTGACTGACGATGGCCACCAGACCCTGCTAGCAGACATCTGGCAGCTTCCGCCCGCGCACTATCTGCGCCTTGACCTTACCAAACCCCAGCTATCAAAGCCCCAGCGCTACTGGAAACCCGTTCTCGAGCCCACCTTTAGCGGTAGCTATGCACAGGCTGCCGAGGCCGTACGGACCCAGTTTTTGGAGAATGTCCGGCTTCACCTGCGTTCGGACGTACCGGTTGGGGCTGCACTCTCGGGGGGTATAGACTCCTCGGCCATCGTGATGGCCATGCGGCACCTTGAACCCTCCCTCGAGCTACATACGTTTACCTATGTTGCCGACAACGGCGCATCCGAAGAGTCCTGGGCCGATCTGGTAGGCCAGGCAGCTCAGGTCAAAGCCCACAAGGTCAGGCCCAGCGCCCAGGAGCTGGTCTCCGACCTTGACCACCTGGTGCAAATTCAAGGCGAACCCTTTGGCTCCACCAGCATTTACGCCCAGTATCGTGTTTTCCGGCTGGCGCAGGAGGCGGGCATCAAGGTGATGCTGGATGGGCAGGGTGCAGATGAAATACTTGCAGGCTACGCGGTTTACGGCGGAGCCCGCTTGGCCTCCCTGGTACGGCAGGGGCGTTGGGCGGAAGCGCTCAGGTTTCTGCAAGCCAGCCGCCTCGAGCCTGCCCTCAAAAACACCTGGAAAAGCGCCCTGGGCTTTCTGCTCCCGCCAGGCCTGGAGCCTGTGGCTCGCCGCCTGATTGGCCAGGAGCTGGCGCCACCCTGGCTCAATGCCGACTGGTTTGCCCAGCATGGGGTCGCGCTAGCCTCCCCTCGCAGTACGCATGGCCGCGAGATCCTCCGCGCCGAGCTATTACAATCGCTGAACGAAACCAGCCTGCCCAAGCTGCTTCGCTACGAAGATCGCAACTCCATGGCCCACTCTATCGAAAGCCGGGTGCCATTTCTCACACCTCAGCTGGTCGAGCTCATCCTTCGTTTGCCGGAATCGTACATTCTCTCACCCCAAGGCCAGACCAAGGCGGTATTCCGCGAGGCCATGCGCGGCCTGGTGCCCCAGGCCATTCTGGATCGAAAGGACAAGATAGGCTTCGCAACTCCGGAACAGCACTGGCTGGGGCAGCTGGCTCCCTGGATCGAGCAGCAGCTCGATTCCGAAACCCTAACCCACATTCCTGCCCTCAGGCCCGCAGCTCTCCGGGCAGAGTTTGCCGCCATCCTGGCCGGACGCAAACCTTTTGATTTTAGGGTCTGGCGCTGGATTAACCTGATCGCCTGGGCCCGCGCCTTCCACGTCCGATTTGACTAAACCCAGGGAGACCTCATGCCACCCAAACTTCCCAAAATCGTGCACATGAGCTCAGCGCATCCCCCCTTCGATGTGCGTATATTCCACCGCGAATGTGTCAGTCTGGCCCAGGAAGGGTATCCGGTTGCCCTTGTGGTTCCACACAGCCAGGACGAAGAGCGCCAGGGGGTTCGGATTTGTGGCGTACCCCATGCCAAGGGTCGCCTGGGCCGGATGCTTGGAACCGCCTGGGCAGTTTACAAGCGAGCCCTGGCCGAGAACGGCGATATTTATCATTTCCACGACCCCGAACTTATTCCCTTCGGATTGTTGCTACGCCTCCAGGGCAAGGCGGTGGTGTACGACGTACACGAAGACCTGCCAACCGATATTCTGAGCAAGGGCTGGATTCCCAAACCCCTGCGTGGCCTGGTGGCCCAGGGCATGCGACTGCTGGAGGGTCTGGCAGGGGCCATGCTGAGTGGGGTGGTGGCCGTAACACAGCCCATAGCCGCACGTTTCCCGGCCCATAAAACCATCCTGCTGCAAAACTTTCCACACCCTGAGGAAGTCGCTCGTTTGCAAGGACTGCCTTACCAAACCCGCCCTGCTCGAGCGCTCTATGCGGGCAGCATTACCGTTGTGCGCGGACTTTTTGAAATGTTGGGTGCTATGGAGCAGTTAGGCCCCCGTCTGCGCCTGACCCTCATCGGACAGTTTGCGCCTCCCTCACTGCAATCCGAAACCGCAAAGCACCCGGGTTTTGCCCTTGCCGAGTATCTGGGTTACAAGAACCGAACAGATACCCTCTCGCTGCTGGCCGAAAGCCGGATTGGGCTGGCGGTTCTACATCCCATTCCCAGCTTTCTGGTCTCTCAACCTACCAAGTTGTATGAATACATGATGGCCGGTATTCCTTTTGTGGCCTCAGATTTTCCACTCTGGCGACAGTCCATCGGCAACACCGAGTGCGGTTTGTTTGTAGACCCCAAGAACCCCAAAGCTATTGCCGCGGCCATGCAATGGCTCTTAGAACATCCCGCCGAAGCCGAGGCCATGGGCCAGCGTGGAAGGCAGTTGATTGTGGAACGCCTCAACTGGGGCAGTGAGTTTATCAAGCTAAAAGAACTATACAAACGCCTGCAACCAGCCCAGATTGCAGGCCAGGTGGAGGGTTAGATGTGCGGAATTGCCGGGGCTTTCTCATGGACCCAGTCGGTAACTGCGCTGCGGCCCATTGTTGAACAGGTTGTACGGAGCCAGCACAACCGGGGCCCAGACCACCAGGCGGTCGTGGAGCTCGACCAGCCCACGGGGGCACTGGTGCTTGGACACAACCGCCTCAGCATCATTGACCTGTCGGAGCACTCCAACCAGCCCCTGTGGGATCACACCAGGCAGTATTGCGTCGTATTCAATGGGGAAATCTATAACTACCTCGAGCTTCGCGCTGAACTTGTAGCCCAGGGTCACCGCTTCCAGACCCAAGGCGATACCGAGGTCATTCTGGAAGCCTACAAAGCCTGGGGGAAAGCTGCCTGGGAACGCTTTATTGGGATGTTTGCCTTCGCGCTCCTGGACACCCAGAATCAAGAGCTATGGTTGGTGCGGGATCGCTTTGGGGTTAAGCCGCTCTTTTACCGGATGCAGAATGGGACACTGGCGTTCGCTTCCTCCACCGAAGCGTTAGCCCGCCAGTTTGGGCTGGCACCAAACCTGGAATATTTGCATCGGGGCCTGGCATATTACGTTTACGAGGACGACAGCGAGATCTCACCTTATTTGGGCCTACAGGCCCTGCCCGCAGCTCATCATGCCTGTATTCGGCTGGATCGGCCTGACATCAAGCCTGAGCGCTATTACGACCTGAGTAGCCGAGTTGAGCAGAAAATTGCTCTGCTGGAGGGCCTGAGCGACAAAACACTGCTGGAGGAACTGGAAACGACCCTCGAGAGTGCCGTCAAACTACGCCTGCGCTCCGATGTGCCCCTGGCAGTTTCGCTATCGGGCGGGCTGGACTCCTCGCTGGTAGCAGCGCTGGCTGCACGCAACCACCATCGGGTAGTGGGATTTTGTTACGGGCACCCACAAGCTCCTCGCTCGGAGGGGCCGCTGGCCCATGCACTCGCCGAGATGAACGGAATTGATGTTCATTTCATTTGGCCCGAGCTCTCCAAAGAACGTCTGGTTCAGGCATTTGAGCGAACCCTGGCAGCCCAGGAAGCACCCTTCCCCACGCTGAGCATTCTGGCGCAAAACTTTGTCTACGAAGCGGCCCGCTCTGAGGGCTACAAGGTGCTGTTGGGTGGACAGGGCGGCGATGAAGGCTTCATGGGCTACAGAAAGTTTTATTTGTTTCAACTGCGTTACTTGTTGCGACAAAAACCTCTGGAGCTCGGCAGTTTTGCCCTCGGATTTGCCAAGCTCCTGTCCTCCGAACTGTACAAGTTGCGGCTCTTCTGGCAAAACCGGGACCGTTACTTTGGGGGGCAGCAAGAAAGCAACCTCGGGCTTCCTCCGGTTGAGCTTCAACTCAATACCTCTGGGGCGGAAGCACCCTGGTACCGACAGGTGTTGGATGTCACCCGCTTCAGCTTGCCCACTTTGCTCCGCTACGAGGATCGCAACTCAATGGGCCACAGCATCGAGAGTCGGCTGCCTTTTTTGGACTTCCGGGTGCTCGAGCTGGGCCTGGCCCTGCCCATACACCTGAAGCTCCACGATGGTTACGGCAAGTGGGCCCTGAGACAGGTGGCCCGTCAAAAAATTCCCGAATCCATCCGCACTGCTCGCTACAAGCGGGGCTTCGATGTAACCCAAGCCTGGCTCACGAATGGCCTCGGTAGCCACCTTCAAGAGCAAATTCAATCGGCCTCGAGCCTGCTAAAAGACGTATTAAGGCCGGGCCTACAACCAACAAAGGTCTACACCCCCGAACACCTGCAACAACAACCTCGCTTGCTTTCAGAAGCCATCAGTCTGGTCTGGCTGGCTCGACATCTCACACGATAGCACCCACTGATTATTCAAGGATGTCTATATGGAAAAACGCATTCACTACCTTGATTGGCTCAGACTTATCGCGGTATTCCTGGGGTTGGTCTTTCATGCCGGACGCCCTTTTGATGAATGGCCCTGGCTCATCAAGGGCAGTCAGATTGGCTGGATGACCTTCTTCAGCGAAGCGCTTTCCACCGTACGAGTCCCACTTTTATTCTTTGTTTCGGGAGCCGCTACGGTATTTGCGCTCAGAGGACTTGCCCGTAACTTTGCATGGGAACGCTTCAAGCGCCTCTTGATACCTTTAGGCATGGGCGTCTTGTTGATCGTACCGCCGCAGTCCTATATCGAACGACTTTCACTCGACCCCACCGACCCCCGGCACTTTAGTGGCAGCTACTGGCAGTTTCTGACGGGCCCCTGGCTGCGGGAGGGTTCATTTCCCCTAAGCAACCTGCACACGGAACATTTGTGGTATTTGCTGTATCTATTCCTCTTTTCGATACTGGCGCTTCCGATTTTCCTGTATTTGCGTAGCCCAAAGGGCGCGGCGCGGATGGTTCGATTTGAAGGTTGGCTACGGCGCACCCCCCAACGGCTGTGGCTAATTTTTTTCGTCCCCATAGCCGTTGCAGTCTCGCTGCCTTTTTTGCTGCCGTCGCATCCGGGTCTGGTTGAAGACCTCGAGAACCTGACATTCTACTTTTTTGTCTTCGTATTAGGGTTTATCTTCTATCGCCAACCTGGTCTCCTCGGAGCTGTTTTTGAAAAGCGTCGCACTTTATTGACCGTAGGCATGGCGCTTGTTTTAGCTAAAGCCTACTTGTTCACCCATGTCTTCCGACACGAGCAGTTCAGGATAGCCTTCTCAGAGCCGAATTACGAGCTCTACTGGCTCATGCGAAACATTACCGCCCTGTGTCTTATCCTGGCTATACTGGCCTATGCCCATCTGCACCTGAACAAACCCTCTATCTTCCTGAACCATGCAAAGTACTGGGTGTATCCCTTTTACATCTGGCACCAAACTGTAGTGGTAGTGCTGGGCTTCTTCGTACTTCACCTGGTGTTGCCGGTTGGTCTGCAATATGCTGCCCTTATGCTGGGTTCCTTTGTGGTTACGATTGCTCTCAGCGAACTGGTGCAGCATAGCAGCCTGAGCAGATATTTATTTGGAGTTCAACGCAAATCAGAGGATAAAAGCCCACGCCTAAAGACCTCGAGGCCCCCCGGAGCACTTGACTGATTATGCTCAGCGCTTTGTTTCGTATTCGAACGCCATTTAATCCACCTCAGGTATGGAGACCAGGCCACTTAGGTACCTAACGCCTGGGCTCACCTGAGGCCAGAGGCAACTGTCCACGCTCTGCCAGGGTCTGGGTCACAATCCAGGCTTCAGCCTCCTCGGGGGTTTTGACCCTGTACACTTCTTCACCGGTGCGCTTGTCCAGGATGCCATAGGCCTTGCTGCCCTTGAGGGGCTTGTACTCGAAGGGGGCCGATTGGAGGAATGTTTCGAGGTCTACCTCGCCCAGCATCTGGCGAAACCACGCCTGCTGGGCTTTCTCGATCCGGCGATAGCCCCAGTAGTTGATCAGGCCAAACAGGGCAATGAGCGCGAAGAGCGCCAAAAAAACCACGATCCAGCTCATGACTTAAGCATAAACCCGGTGCAGTAATGTCAAATTTCGTCAAGCCACAGCCTGGGCTCATGGTTGGTATAACTCGAGCGCCATACCCAGGGTTTCGATCACCTGTTGGCGAAACTCGTGCGGTTCCAGTGCTTCCACCGCCGTCCCAGCCCCCAAGACCCATCCCAAAGCCTGCTCGGGGTACTCGAAGCGAAGGTGGGCTATCAGCCATCCATTGCCCACAGGTTCGCTGTGCTCGAGTTGTCCCCAGTGGCTGGCGGGGTTGGTACGGGTTAATACTTTCTGCAGAATTCGCACCTTGATTCGATAGGTGGGAATCTGAGCTCTGTATTCAGCGCGGGCCCGGCGCCAGTAGGCCTCGAGGTCGAAGTCGGCAGGGCGCAACGAGGGCTCGTCCAGGACTCTAGCCTCCAGGATTCTCGAGGCCCGGTACGAGCGCAGCTCACCTTGCCTGGAGGCTACCAGATACCACACGCTCCCCTTCACCACCAGGCCCAGCGGGTCAACGGTACGCTCGGAAGGTTCCCCCTGCATGGGTTCGTAGACCAGCCGTAGCTTCCGATCTTGCCAGACCGCTTCTTGCAACACCGGCAGCAGGGGTACACTCTCCTGGTAACGCTGAATGTCCACCAGGATGCGTTGGCGGGCGTACTCGGCCCCTTGGCGTTGGGTAGAAGGCAGGGCAGCCAACATCTTGATTAGCGCGTGTTCACCAGCCTTCCCCAGACCCAGGTCGTTCAGGAGTTGAGTAGGTTTGAGAGCGAACAGGGCCATGATTTCCGGCTGGCTCAGGCCCGTCAGATTGGTTCGGTATTCCTCCAGCAGTCGCCATCCACCCTTGTTACCCCGCTCGGCGTAGACCGGCACCCCTGCCGCCGTGAGGGCTTCCATGTCACGGTGGATGGTGCGCGGCGAGACCTCGAGCCTCTTCGCCAACTCTGCGGTGGTGGCCTGCCCTCTGGTTTGCAACAGCAGCAAAATCGAAACCAAACGATCCGCTCGCATACCTCAACCCTATTCCACCAATATGACAGAAGGTGACCTATAACCGGTCTAGGCTGGGTTGTGGAGGGGGCAATGGATCACTGCCAATACGTACTCTACACATATCTAGCTCAGAGAGCCCTACAAAAGCAGTTCGAAACTTCCGACCACCCCAAAACCTTGCAGGCCCATTTACCAATAGGGCTGGACTGGCGAACTCGAGTGGCCAGGGTACTCATGCGCTTGGCGATTCGCCTGGAGCCAGAAGTAGTCGAGATGCGGAGGGAACATGTCTAATCTCAAAGGAAAAATTGCGGTTGTGGCAGGAGCCACCAGGGGCTGTGGCCGGGGTATTGCGGTGGAGTTGGGTGCGGCTGGGGCCACCGTGTACTGCACGGGCCGCAGCACCAGGGGCCACCCTTCCGACCTCAACCGACCCGAGACCATCGAGGAAACCGCCGAACTGGTAACCCAGTCCGGTGGAAAAGGGATTGCGGTAAAGGTAGATCATACCCAGGAGGATCAGGTCAGGAGCCTATTTGAGCAGGTAAAGGTCGAGCAGGGCCAGCTGGATATTCTGGTGAATGATGTGTGGGGCGGCGATGCCCTCATCGAGTGGGGCAAGCCCTTCTGGGAGCTGGACATGGCCCAGGGCTGGAGGCTCTTGGAGCGCTCGGTATACAGCCACCTCCTGACCAGCCGCTACGCTGTGCCGCTGATGGTCGAGCAAAACTCAGGTTTGATTATTGAAGTCACCGACGGGGACAGCCTAAGCTACCGGGGTAACTTTTTCTACGATCTGGTCAAGACCACCGTAATTCGCCTGGCCCACAACATGGCGGAGGAATTCAAGGGCCAACGCATCAAC
The DNA here is from genome assembly GCA_964543055.1 of uncultured bacterium. GTDB lineage: Bacteria > Deinococcota > Deinococci > Deinococcales > Thermaceae > Meiothermus. The sequence goes on along the minus strand of CAZIXH010000195.1, from coordinate 3,901 downwards.
GTCAGTGGCGAGCCCAACCGTGTAAAGGCCCACATTACTGCCCTGGCCCTCACGCCCGGCTTCCTGCGCTCGGAGGCGATGCTCGAACACTTTGGCGTGAGCGAGGCCAACTGGCGCGATGCGATTGCCAAAGACCCCTACTATGCCGAGTCCGAGACCCCACATTACATTGGGCGGGCCGTGGTGGCGCTGGCCTCCGACCCCAAGGTCCACGAAAAAGCAGGCCAGGCCCTGGCCACCTGGCATCTGAGCCGGGAGTATGGCTTCACCGATATAGACGGTAGAGCGCCGCATTGGCAAGAGTTTTACGAGGGTAAAAAACCGGCGGAAAAGTGATGTGTGACAGCAGTTCCCACGAATACCCAGAACAGCAAAACTTGCTGTTCTGGGTAAAACACTCCGCATCGCATGTGGAGTGTTTGTGGAAAACGCGATGAGGTTCATATTTCAACCGAAACCTCTCTTCGTACTACCCACACCTCTCGCAGATCAAGCATGGCGCAAGGACTGGAGCTTAGCAGATTGAAGTTTGCATACCGCTCGTACCGCACTACAATACACATTGTGAGCAATTTGCGCATTTTACTCATCGCCGGGGGGCCGCCCGGCGAGCACGAGGTTTCCCTGTCGTCGGCACGGGGGGTACTGGCGGCCATGCCTCATCCCACCGAGTTGGCCGTGATTGCCAAGGACGGCCAGTGGCTGCTGGGGGAGGACGCCCGCGAAGCCCTGGTCGCCGGGGTAGCCGAACGCGGCACCCACCGCTTTCCTCCTGACATTCCCTGGCAGCATTACGACGTGGCCTTTCCCTTGCTGCACGGCCCGGTGGGCGAGGATGGGGTTATTCAGGGCTTTCTACAACTGCTGGGGCTGCCCTATGTGGGCGCGGGCGTGACCAGTTCGGCGCTGTGCATGGACAAGGACCTGTGCAAACGGGCTTTGCATCAGGCCGGCATTCCGGTGGTTCCCTGGGTCACCTTTTACAAAGGCGAGCCCACCCCCGAACCCCCCTTCAAGCCCCCCTACTTCGTCAAACCGGCCAACACCGTCTCCTCGGTGGGCATCTCCAGGGTCAAGGCCGACCAGGATGCCGCCAGAGCCCTGGCCGAAGCCTTCGCCTGGGACCGTAAAGTGCTGGTCGAACAGGGCGTGGAAGGGGTGCGCGAGCTGGAAGTGGCGCTGTTGGGCAACATCCACGCGGAGGCCAGCGTGGTGGGCGAGATTACCTACCAGGCCGAGTTTTACGACTACGAGACCAAGTACACCGCGGGCAAGGCGCAACTGCACCTGCCCGCGCAAATCCCCCCCGAACTTTCGGAAAAAATTCGGGCCACTGCGGTAGCTGCTTACCGCATCCTGGGCGTGCGCGGGATGGCTCGAGTGGATTTTTTCCTGTCGGGCCAGGGTGAGCTGTATCTCAACGAGTTCAACACCATCCCCGGTTTCACTCCCACCAGCATGTACCCCAAGCTCTGGCAGGCCAGCGGGCTCGCTTACTCCGACCTGCTAGACCGCCTTGTGCGTTTGGCCCTGGAAGATTAACCTGTGGACCAAACCCCCTCGTCGGAAACAGGAGTCTCTATGAGCGAAAAAACCCTCGGCACCGGCCCCATTGACCAAGGTATTGTGGAAGACCTGGGTGGCATCACGGTCATTCGGGGAGGCGGCAATAGGCGACAGTGGAACGGCATCCAGTATCTGCAGGGCATGTCGGCCAAAAATGTGGGGTCTACAGGGCTTTCTATTAACGTGGCCACCGTGCCTCCGGGAGCGATTGCCTATGCCCATATTCACGATGGCTTCGAGGTGATGTTGTTTGTTTTGCAGGGCCGGGTCAAGCACACCTTTGGCGAGAACCTCGAGCACGAAGTCATCAACCAGGCGGGTGACTTTATCTACATCAAACCCGGCGTACCCCACGAGGTTTTCAACATTGGCGAGGAAGAGCTGGTGGTCTTTGTGGCCCGCTCGGCAGCGGACGAGTGGGACAAAATCATCAACTACCCCTCCCGATACCGCCCAGCCGAGGGGGCGGGGCGTTGAGACGAAATTGACCTGAACCCCTTTCTACCAACTCTGCGCGTGAGCGGCGCTAAACGCGCCCATCACTTGCCGCGCCAGGGGGCGCGTCCGAGGGTCTCTTATATCGCTTTTGGGTCACTTCTGAGCAGATTTGGTATTCCTTCTCCCCTTGCGGGAGAAGCTGGTGACACCCCACCAGCAGTTATGGAGAATACTGCCTGAAACGTCACTTACTGCATCTGGGGTGTCGGCGGATGAGGGGTATATCAATGCTATTCAAAAATAACTCTCCCGCTATTTGGGTATGAGCCGGATGGCCGTTTGGGGGCCAGTCCGAGAAAACGTAAGGCGGTGGGTCGCCAACAATAGCTTTGCCTAACCCAACAGTTGCTGATAAAGGGACACGTACTCGCGGGCTGGCTTATCCCAGGAAAAATCGGCCTGCATGGCATTTCGAGCCACCGATAAGCGGTCGGGGTGTTTGAGGAATTCGCTGACCCCGTGCAAAACACCCGCGGCGTCCATTGAATCGAACATGAAGCCGGTTTCCCAGTGCTTCACGGTATCGAGCAAGCCCCCCACCGCCCGCACGATGGGGGGCGTGCCGTAGCGCATGGCGATCAGCTGGGCCAGTCCACACGGCTCGAACCTCGAGGGCATCAGAAAGCCATCCGAACCGGCGTAGATGCGGTGGGCCAGGGCTTCGTTGTAACCCTGCACATAGGCCAGGCGACCCGGCAGGTGGGAGGCCATCCAGGCAAAGGTGCGCTCGAGGCCCGGCTCCCCACTGCCCAGCACCACCAGGTTGACCCCCATCCCCATCAGACCATCCACCGCGTCACCAATCAGGTCTATGCCTTTCTGGTGGGCAAAACGCGAGACCACCCCCAGGGTGGGGCGGTCCTCCAGGGCAAACTCGGCCAGCAATTCGGCCCGGTTGCGGGCCTTTCCCGCGAGGTCGGTAGCGTCGTAGTGGTGTTTCAGGTACCGGTCGGTGGCGGGGTTCCAGTAGTCGGTGTCGAGGCCGTTCAGGATGCCCTGAAGCTTCCCCTGCTGGCTGCGCAGGACCCCATCCAGACCCTCGCCGCCTTCGGGGGTGGTGATCTCCCAGGCATAGCGGGGCGAGACCGTCGTGACGGCGTCGGCGTTCACAATCCCGGCTTTCATCAGGTTGATTGCGCCGTTGTGCTCGAGGCCTGCCCCGTAGTAGGTCTCACCCGGCAGGCGCGTCCAGGCATAAAAATCCTGGGAGCCCCAGACCCCCTGATAGGCCAGGTTATGGATGGTGTACACCGTGCGGGCCCTGAACCAGCCCAGGTTCCGCAGCAGCGGTAGCAGGGCCGCCTGCCAGTCGTGAGCGTGCACTATATCAAAATCGCCCAGGAGTTCTGCCGTGGCCACGGCAAAGCGCACAAAGCGACGGAAGTCGTCGTCGTAGCCGTAGGGTTTGTCGCGGGCAAAATCCCCCAGCCCCACCAGCACGTAGCGCACCCCCTCGTGCTCGGCGTGACCAATGCCGATTTTCTCGCGATGCCCCTCGAAATTGAACCAGGCCTCGCCCACATAGTAGCCCTGGATACCCCAGTACCACGGCAGAAAGATGGTGGGCTCGAGGCCCAGCTTCCGCAGGGCCTGGGGCAGACTGCCGATCACATCGGCCAGTCCCCCCACCTTGGCGAAGGGGAAGGCTTCGGAGGCAACAAAGGCAACCTTCATACGAATACGGGCAGTTTACCCCTTTGACCGCATTTGTTCACCCCAGACCCCCTCCGGCAGCCAGAGGCCCCCCACGCTTCGCATCGCTTGCGGGCTGGAATAAACATACACCCAGACCCTGCAAGGCACTCCGCCCCGCTCGGAAAGATAGGCGGTGGTGGGG
>CAZIXH010000194.1:0-4219 GCA_964543055.1 uncultured bacterium | reverse complement strand
TGCCGAGATGGGCATGGCAATAAGAAGCGCTCTGGAGCGCTTGCGAAAACCATCTCGCAGAAAATTCCAAACGTAGGGGCGGTCGAGAAACTCGAGGTACGACAGCGCAATGTCGAAGTTGTACAGTAGCAAGGCATCGGTTTGGGCTGGCCCCTGGACAATTTCGTCGAGCTCTGAAACCAGCGATTCCTTGCTAAGGCCCAAAAAGCGCTGCCCTTCCACAACCCTTCCCAGCCGCCATTCAGCGTAGTTGACAGCATCGAGATTAAGTTGGGCAGCCAGTGAGCGCTCTTTGCCCAAATCGCTTGAACTCAGGAGCAAAATGGCCGTGCGGCAGTCGAGTTGGGTACCCCGTACCCGTTGGACCACTTCCAAAGCAGAGGTTTCAGTCATAAATGTGCGGCAAAAAGTCGGCAGGGGAGCGCCACAAGCGGAGAATTTGGTGGGGGGGCGCCACCTGAACAAGCTCCAGCAACCCCCTGCTTTGAAGCTCGCGCAACCGAGAGTTGAGCTGGAAGGTGCCCATCAAAAAAAGGTTTGCAAAGCCGCCAGACTCGTACAGTTCAGCGAGTGCTATCTGCTTGAACTGCGGCCAGACACTCTCCCAGTAGTGCGCCAGGGCATACCCCACCACCCACTCGTTGGGCGGCTCCGGCTCGAGTACCATGTAGCCCGTTTCGGTTTCTTCCAAAACGCCCAGTTTCCCAAGGCCGTCGTCTTTGGTATAAGTGCCCGTAAATACTGTTATCAAGCTGCGAGCCGAGCGATCTACCAGCGCCTTACCCTCTGAACTCTGGACAAACGCCTTAACTGATTCAATTAGTTGCGAGCGCTCGAGATGCATTCCCGGCTGTAGCTGCTGGCTAACCAAAAAATGCCAGAAAGCCGGCCCAGGGCCCTTGGGTGCGCTCAGGTGATAGTGCATAAGCCAGAGGGTGGAGGGGTGGTTGAGGTTGGAGTCGTGTTCGTAAACAAACTTGCCTAGGGGCGTCAAGTTATAAGCCTTGTCATCTATTAACCCGCAACCAACTGCGTAGCGCGGCATTGCAGCTACGTAAACAGTGCCAAGGTTAGTTCCTTCTCGTAGGCTTTCAAAAGCGTTACCTTTGAGCTTCTCGCCTTCTTTAGTTGCAGTTGCCGAAATCTCTAACACTTGAACAATAGCTGGCCTAACAAGAGAAAAGGTTCTGTGAAAGGTCGGCCCAAGTCGGCGGTCAAATATCGACTGCTCTTCCATGATTAGACCTCATTCAAACAGCTATAAGTGACAGACTAAACAAGCTTGTTCATCTGTCTCTTCATCTTCAGCCAACAAATCCGTGAGCTTGGAACTCGTTTGAACAGTAAGGTTATTTTGGCGGCGTTGATGTTCAGCCTTAATTTGAGCTATTCTCTCGGCTTTTGCTAACTCCAGTAGGCTTTCCTTATTACTCCAAGTGTATTTTTCGCCTGTAGTCGCATCCACGCGCTCGAAAGACGCCGCTTTCCAATAAAGGTCTGGATGATTCTCTAACAAGCCAACCCACTCGATTCGTTGTTGGAAAAAGCAAAAGTAGCATCCGGATCTTGAGCGCCATTTGTAGTACTCAGGTAATCCAAGCCCGCTATCTTCAAGAATACGCAGAATGTCATCCTTAACCAATCCATTTTCAATAAAAGGGTATTGAGCAATGATATTTGGTTTTGTTGAGATATAGCCTCTTCGATGGGGTTCGTCCGCTCGAATAGCCACATAACTTATAACGGGATCGTCTCCCACGTATTCTTCGAATGGCTTTATCTTCAGGTAATGAGTACACCAGCGCATTTTTGGAGAAGGCAGGAAACCTCGCCTTGCATCTAACAAATCTTTGAATCCCTGCCGATTGTTCTTCAGCCTGATTATCGGTTTTCCCAGATAGCTTTCGATACGCTCTAGGTACTCGTAGGTCTCAGCGAGCTCTTCCCCAGTATCCATAAATACGTATTCCATTTCTGGAACTTTGTCTCGCATATACACGGCCAATGCAGTACTATCCTTGCCACCAGACAGTGAGAGAACATGTCGAACGGGCCTTGGCTCCATGTGCGCTCCTTTGAACTACATAATATCCCGGTGCCGAGGTATCGCTGGGTAAAGCGAACCATTTGGATGATGGCTATAGCTCCTGTAACAACCGTGCCAGTGCTGCCCGTAGCACATGGGGAGGCGCGCCCTCCGCAAAGCCCTGGCGAATCTGCTGGGCCAGCGCTTCGCTCCGGGCCTCTTCTTCTGGGGTCAGAACCCCCAGGGTATGCACGGCCTGGATGAACCGCTCGCCAAGCAGCCGGGCCTGCTCGGGAAACCGTTCGATGTCGGGGTCTGTCCAGCTTTTGGGGGGCCTCGAGGCCACCAGAGCCAGCACACCCTCGAGCACTGCCGATTCTTCGCCAGAGACCGTGAGCCTGTTGACCAGGGGAACCAGCGAACTGTGCAAGGGCTTTCCTACTAGCCGTTTAGCTTGCTCGCGCAAGCGGCTCCAGCCTTCTGGCCCTTGGGGCAACCCACAGGCCAAGAGCAGAATATCGCGGGCCTTCTCAACCTGGCTGGGGGCAAACGCGCCCCAGGTTTGCAGGGCCTGGTTGAGCTTTTCGAAGAAGGCCTCGATGCGCTCGGCATGCTTGCTTTGCTGGTCGCTAAAGGGCTTCTCGCCCAGGGCTAGCGGCAGGTCGTGAAAGAGAAGGCGCTCGGGGGAGCGGGCTCGCTCGAAGGCTTCGCGCAGCTCGAGCACCTCTTCGGGTAGCTTGCGGGTGCGCCAGGCCGACTCGGGTACCGAACGAACCATCCGAACCAGCGCCCGGACTACTGGCAGCAGGGCGGGTTTGACCTTGAGGCCCCTGGCCAGGCGCTCTACAACTGCTTTACGCTCACCCAAAATCCGACTACCCCCCACCGCAAATAGCTCTGGGCGACGCATAAGCACTTCGAAGTCGGCAATAGCGGGCTCAGGAACAAATACCCCCTCTTTGTATAGGCTGGTTTCGTCCGGGTAGGTCAGCAAAAATGCCGCCAGGAGAACCGGCAACACCCCGGGCATCGTGCCGTAGGGAGGCGCTTCTAGCTCGGCGAACAGTTGATCAAGGGGATAGGGTTCGGCAATGGCCGCAAAAATGCGGTTGTACATCTGCTCCCAGACTGGGCGTAGGTTGCAGGGGTCTTGGGCTTTTGCAGGCTCGGTGAACTGCCAGGAGTCGCCTAGGTTCTGGTGCAGACCACTCGCCCGCAAGACCGACTCGTACATGCTGCGTTCGGGGGGATAGCCCTCCATTCCCAGCAGAGGTTCGTGGGCATGCAAAAGCATTCGCTCTACCAGGTTCCGCCGGGCGGCAGCTGCCGCGGACGATAACGAACGGCGATAGATGAGTTCGTTCTTGATGCGGGGTGCATAGGGGTATAGCTGATCCATGACCCTCGAGAGGAGCTGAGCGGCTGTGCTCGGTAAAGAAACGCTTTGCTCCTGTCCCCGGTAAAACCAAAGCGTACCCGCCCCAACAGGTTCCGGACGCGGGTCGAGCAACACCTCTACCGCACGCCCCAAGCTTTGCTCAACCAGGGCAATTCGCTCGGCCAGCTCCCTACGGGCGACCCGATCGTCGCGCAGGACGGGGGTATTGTCCCAAACCCAGCGCAGCGCCCGCAGTTCCGCTGCGGCCTCACGCAAACCCCCAATTTGCTGGGGAAGTGCTACTACCAAGTGCTCAGCAGCGCTAACGACGGGGTTTTTAACCCAGTTACGAAAAGCCTCGGCCTGCTCCAGGGTTGCAGGAAGACAACAGAGCAACAGACCATCAGCCCCCAAAGTGGGCCTGGGTACTTCGCCAGGGAGAACGTCCAGGTAACGCACAGCAAAGAAGCGCAGGGCGCCGCTCTCGTGGCTGTGCCGCCGCGCAACCAGGGGCCGGTGGGGCAGGTACTGCTGTAAGGTTTCAGCCAGACCCAGACCCGCCGTTTTACGACGGGCCTGCTCGAGCTCGGTCTCGATGTCTACATCGCTGCCCTCCCAAACCCGGTAGGTACGGTTGTACAGACGGAAAGTAAGCAGCGAGCGCGTTTGTAGAGTCTCAAGTTACGCAACTAAGCAAAAAGGACGATAGAATGGGGGCCTTCTGGCAGAACAGGAGACCCCTAGATGAGTATAACCCCGTTAGCGACGTACTTGGAAGCGATGCTGGTTTCAGTCGATAACCAAAGTTGTAGCGG
>CAZIXH010000193.1:0-3993 GCA_964543055.1 uncultured bacterium | reverse complement strand
GCCAGCAGCAGCCCCCCCAGCCAGGGCGCTTGGTTTAGCACCAGCAGCTTGCTATCGAACTCGAGCAAGCTGCGGTCGGTGCGCCCCCAGGGCAGCACCAGCAAGCTAATCAGGGCCATCAGGCCGGCCATCCAGGCCGGTGAGCGTCCACTGGCAATGCCCTTGAGGATCGTTTTTTCAGTTACCGCCATGCGGGCTCCCCTCATCAAGAACTCGAGCCTACCCTTGGAATCGGCTCGAGTTCTGCATCTTTTGCCTTTTGACCGCCGTACCCCATTGGGGGATTGGCTAACGTGCTTCCATCAAAGGGTTATGTCGCCTGAAGCATACCCCTGACCATCAAGTGGCTCAGCGCCGAGGCAGCGGGAAGACCTCCCGGGTCCACTTGGTAATCAGCCGGGTACGCAGGTCGGGGTCGCCGAATTTCTTGGCATCGTAGTTGATCAGCTTGAAGTCCTTGGGGTCGGGGATGCCCTCAATAAGGGGGGTCTTGGTGTTGGAGGGCAGCGAGAAAATGCCCGCCCGGAAGCCTACCTGCTGGCCCGCAGGCGAGACCGCCCAGTCCATAAAAGCCTGACCGTTGGCCTTGTTCTTAGCTCCGCGTACCAGGCTCAGGCCGCCAATCTCGTAGCCGGTGCCCTCGCAAGGGGCCACAATCTCGATGGGGAAGCCCTGCTTTTTGAACTCCACCAGGTCGTGCATGAACTGAATCCCGATGCCAATCTCGCCCCGTCCCAGCGCAATACGTGGAGCTACCCCCGAGCGGGTGTACTCAGCCACGTTGCGGTGGTAGCTTTTCATCAGATTGAAAGCCTCATCCTCGCCAAAAATCTGCACCAGGGTGGCGATCAGGGTATAGGCCGTACCCGAGGTGTTGGGGTTGGAAACCTGGATCAGCCCACGGTAGGCTGGGTTGGCCAGGTCTCTCCAGCAGCGGGGGATGGGCGCGCCCCGGTCCTGTAGCACTTTGGGGTTGATGCCAAAGCCCAGAATCCCCTGGTAGAGCGGGATGTAGGTGGTGCCGATGGCCGCCTTCATGGTGGGCGAAAGGTCGTTGTAGGCCTTAACGCGGTACCACTCGGTTATGGCATCCTTGAAGGCTTCGTAGTGGGGGTCGCCGGTGCCGCCGAACCATACATCGAAGGTGGGGTTGGCCTGCTCGGCCCGCAGGCGGGCCAGGGCCTCGTTGGTGGAGACGCTGACGATACGTACATCGATGCCGGTGGCCTGCTTGAAGGCCGGGCCCAGGGCCTCGCACCAGTTCTGGGTGACGCTACAGATCACGTTAACCACACGCTGCTGGGCCAGGCCCGTGCTCATCGTCAGGAGAAGAGCCGCAAGAACCCACCAGCGGACATTCCGCTTCCACATAGCCATATTTGAGCCTCCTCGGCTGAATCATACGGCTTGTCAGAAAAATGTCAAGATTCAAGTGCCCCACACGGCAGATTGAGACTGCTAGATGCACTGGGTACTGGGTTGTTGCTGGCAGCTTGCCATGAACCGATGGCCAAAAACCCAAAAGTCGCCAGCACTGATTCAACCGCGAGAGGATGGGTGGTTCCGGGATTGAAAAAAAGAGTCTAGAAAGTGACTTTTCAGCGAATGGGTGGCGGCTACCGAACTGATAGTAGGCCTGGCCAAGCCGTACAATTTTGGCCCAACCAGGGGTCGAAATTGCTGGACTTTAGGGGTTATTGGGCCTATACTTCCAGCAGATTGAATGGTCAGGGGAACATCAAGTGTTAGAAGCCCTGGGTGGTCTGGCGTTGCTGGTGAAGGGTCTGTCGTTCCTTTCCCAGGCCCTGGCGGTGGTGGTGGGTGGGCCCGCCCGGCGGGTCTTGACCTGGGCTACGGCACGCTCGAGGCGGGCCTGGCTGGCCGGAACCCTGGTGGGTGCCCTGACCCTTAACAGCACGGCCCTGAGTCTGAGCGCCATTGGGTTGGCCGAGTCTGGCATCGCCAGCTTTGGCTCGGCGTTGGTGCTGGGTCTGGCAGCCAAAGGGGGGGCTACGGTGGCCCTGCTTTTGGCCGCGACCCCCATCAGCGCAATGGCCCTGCCCATTGTGGGGGTGGGTTTTCTGGTCTCGCTATACAAGCGAACCCAGGTCTGGGGCGAAGCGGTTTTAGGGCTGGGGATGCTGCTCTTGGGTATTTCCTTGATGGTACAGGGGCTTTTGCCTCTCACCGAGTCCGAACTTTTTGGCTTGATTCGTGAAAATCTGGAATCTTCGCCGCTTGGCTTGTGGTTGCTGGGTTTTGCCCTGGCCTCGCTGCTGGGTTCAGCCAACGCGGTAGCGGCCCTGGCCCTGGCGCTGGCGACCTCGAGTGCCCTGAGCCTCTCAGCAGCCCTGCTGCTGACCCTGGGGGGTGGGGCCGGGTCGGGGATGATTCTGCTCCTGACAACCTGGAATAGCACACCCACTGCCCGCCGGATTGCCACCGCCCACCTGGGCTGGAAAACCCTGCTTTCCATTCCGTTTGTGCTGTTTCTACCGGCCTTTGCCCGCTTCAGCAGCGAGCTGGCCCAGCAGGCGGGGCTTGGCCCCTCGGCGGCGGTGGCCCAGGGACATCTGCTTTATCACCTGCTGGCCTCACTCCTGGTCTTGCCGTTGGTGCGCCCCCTCGAGCGCCTCATGCGCCGGGTGATCCCCGATACGGAGTACCACATCAGCCCCAAGTACATCTCCGAGGAAGCCCTGAAGTCGCGCGAGCTGGCCTCCAGCCTGGCTTTGCGCGAGGTGGGCCGCATTGGCGATCAGCTCTCGGAGATGCTCACCGAGACGGTGAAAATCCTGGCCCGTGGCAACGGCGATGCCGCCGACGTGGCCCGGCGCGAGGAAAAGGTAGACCAGTTGGCCCGTGCTATTGTGCTCTACCTGAGCGACCTTTCGGCTCGACACCCCGGCGACTCGCCCCTGATGCTCATGATGGCAGCCAGCGAGATTGAGCACATGGGCGATCAGGTGCGGCGGATGTTACGCAAGCAGGACAAGCTCTACGCCCAGAACCTCGAGTTCTCCGAGGAGGGCCGCACCGAGCTGGCCGACGCCGCTGGAAAAGTGCTGGAGCGGCTGCGGCTCTCCCTGGCAGCCCTGGCCACCCGCAACGAGGCCCTGGCAGCGCAGGTCATTGCCGAGCGTATGCATCTGGAAAGCCTTTTGCTCGAGTTGCGCCGCTCCCATCTGCGCCGCCTGGAGAAAGGGCGCATCGAAAGCCGGGCGACGACCCTCGCACACCTCGATCTGCTGATTGTGCTGGATGAACTCGACCAGAGCATTACCCGCTTGGCTTCGCTGTCTCTTGACCTGCAGCGTCCCCTGGCAAGCGCTTAGCTCGCGCCATGCCGGTTCTCTTTTTGGCACAAAGCCGCTGGGTGCGCTACAGTAGGCGCGATGATTCGCTACGACGTGTTGGTGGTGGGAGCGGGCATTATTGGCGCGGCCTGCGCGTATCGCCTGGCCGAACGTGGTTTGAAGGTGGGGGTGCTCGAGCAAGCAGCCGCTCCGGCGATGGGCTCTACCGGCAAGAGCGCTGCCGGGGTGCGGGTGCAGTTTACCGAGGCGACCAACATCCTGCTCTCCTGGCACTCCATTCAGGAGTACCGGGCCATGCCCGAGGCAGCCTACCGGCCCATCGGCTATCTGTTCCTGGTGCCGGATAGCCAGTGGGCATCCCACCTGAAAGGCGTAGAGCTTCAGCAAAGCCTGGGCGTGCCCGTGGAGGTGCGTGACCTGGAAGCCGCTCAGGAGTGGTTCGACTTTCTGCCCATGGCGGAGGGCCTGGAGCCCATCCTGGGAGCCACCTTTGGCCCTGCCGACGGCATCGTGGACCCGCACGGCATCTGCCTGGAGTACCTGCGTCGCGCTCGAGCGCTGGGCACAGAGGTACTTACTGAAACCGAGTTCCTGACGGCAGAGCAGGTGGGCGGTGAGTGGAGGGTCAGGACCTCCAGGGGTTCCTTCCAGACCCTGTTTGTGCTCAATGCGGCGG
>CAZIXH010000192.1:0-15714 GCA_964543055.1 uncultured bacterium | reverse complement strand
GCGGCTCCCACGGCGGCGGGCACGGGCGTCGCCGCGCAGGCGAAGGCCACCCCGGCGGCGCGCGCGCGCGGGGCACCATTCCGTGCGGGGTTGAGCCCGGAGTGCCCCCCCCCAGCGGCGCGGGCTTCCGCAACCAAAGGCGCCCGGCCGGCCCCAACTCCCCGCTGTGGTGGGTACAGGTGGACAAACGCCCCCTGCGGCACGTGCGCTTCCCCGACGTGTTCAGCCTGGGCGATGCGAGCAGCCTGCCAACCTCCAAAACCGGTGCGGCCATCCGCAAGCAGGCCCCGGTGCTGGTGGCCAACCTGCTGGACGCGATGAAAGGCCAGGAGCCCAAGAAGCAGTACAACGGCTACACCTCCTGCCCGCTGGTGACGGCCTACGGCAAGATGTTTTTGGCTGAGTTCCTTTACGACAATGTCTGGCACCCCACCCTGCCCCTCAACACCCAGAAGGAGCGCTACGACATGTGGCTTCTCAAGAAACACGGCCTGCCTTTCATGTACTGGAATCTGATGCTGAAGGGGCTGGCCTAAATATCCTGGGGGGGTATTTGACAAAATACCCCCTGGGGATATATCCTGCCAGGTGGAGGTTTGCAGATGCTCTTCAAGCAAATTTACGAAGAAGGTTTGGCTCAGGGTAGCTACTTCATCGGTTGCCAGTCTGCGGGTACTGCCATCGTGGTAGACCCCCGGCGGGATATTCAGGTGTACCTCGATGAGGCCCAGAGAAACGGCATGAAGATTGTGGCCATCACCGAGACCCACATCCACGCCGACTATCTCTCCGGGGCCCGGGAGCTGGCCAGGGCCACCGGGGCCAAGCTCTACCTCTCCGACGAAGGCGACGAAAACTGGAAGTACAAGGGCCTCGAGGGCTTCGACTACCAGCTCGTCAAGGACGGCGACCAGATCAAGCTGGGCAACATCACCCTGACCGTGGTACACACCCCCGGCCATACCCCCGAGCACGTCAGCTTCCTGGTGCAAGACGGCGCGGCCGCCAGCGAGCCCGGCTTCATCCTGACCGGCGACTTCGTGTTTGTGGGCGATATTGGCCGCCCCGACCTGCTGGAAGAGGCAGCGGGCATTATGGGCACCGCCGAGCCCGGTGCGCGGCGCATGTTCAAAAGCCTCAAAGAGAAGTTCCTCACCCTGCCCGACTACGTGCAGGTCTGGCCCGGCCACGGCGCCGGCAGCGCCTGCGGCAAGGGGCTGGGGGCCGTCGCCAGCACCACCGTGGGCTATGAGCGCCGCTTTGCCTGGTGGGCCGACTACCTGCGCACGGGTGACGAGGAAGGCTTCGTCAAGGCCCTGCTGTCCGGCCAGCCCGAGGCTCCTTACTACTTCGCCCAGATGAAGCGGCTCAACCGCGACGGCATGCCCATCCTGGGCGACCTCAAGGAGCCGCACCTCTTTACCCCCGAGCAGTTCCAGCAAAAGCTGTCGGAAGGCGTTTTGCTGGTAGATACCCGCGACAAGCTGGCCTTCGCCGGCGGGCACCTGGGGGGCGCCATCAACATCCCGGCGGGCAAGAGCTTCTCGACCTGGGCCGGCTGGCTCTTGCCCTACGACCGCGACTTCATCCTGCTGGCCAGCCCTGAGCGGGTGCACGATCTGGTCAAGCAACTCATCCGCATCGGGCTGGATCGGGTGGTGGGCTATATTCCCAGCCTCGAGGGCTACGTGCAGGGCGAGCTCGAGACCGTGCCGCAGATTACCGCCGCCGAGGCCAAGGCCCGCTGGGAAAAAGGCGAGGTGGCCATCCTGGACGTGCGCGGAGCCGACGAGTACCTGGCCGGCCACATCCCTGGTGCCCTGAATATCCACGCCGGACGGGTGATGAACAACCTGAACCGCATTCCCAAGGACAAGCCGGTGGTGGTGCACTGCCTGGGCGGAGACCGCTCCTCCACCGCCATCAGCGCCCTGCTTTCGGCAGGCTTCAACAACCTGATCAACCTCACCGGGGGTATCCGGGCCTGGCAGCAAGACGGCTTCCCGGTGGAGAAAGGCCCGGCCCGCGAGCTGGTAGAAGCCTGAGTTTCGCAAGACCTGCCCACGGCCCCTGGCCCTGCCAGGGGCTCCCCCACGAAACCTGAACACCCATGAACCTGAACGTCAAAACCGCCTACCATACCCTGGAACGCTACCAAGTGGTGGACATCCGTGAGCCCGAAGAGTGGGCCGACGGCGTACTGCCGGGGGCCCTGCGCCTGCCCTTATCCAAGCTGGCCAGCCTGGCGCCCCTGTACCTCGAGCGCGACCAGCCCGTTCTGCTCTACTGCCGCAGCGGTAACCGCTCGCAGGAGGGGCTCAGAGCCCTGCAAAGCCTGGGCCACCCCAAGGTCTGGCACCTCGAGGGCGGTATCAAGGCCTGGTGCGAGGCCGGTATCCCCTGCGCAAGCCCGGTTTAGACAAGCCCCATCTGTATGTAGGGAGGAAAACATGCTGACCGTACCGTACAAAGACATTAGCCCCCAGGAAGCCCGCAAACTGCAAGAAGAAAACGTGCTCTTCGTGGATGTGCGTGAACCTGAGGAGTTTGCCCAGGTGCGCATCGAGGGGGCCGAACTGATTCCCCTCTCCGAGTTCGCCGGGCGCTTCTCGGAGATTCCCAAGGACAAGCCCGTAGTGCTCTACTGCCGCAGCGGCAACCGCAGCGCCCAGGCGGCGGGCTGGCTCTCGGCCAAGGGGTATTCCAACCTGCTGAACCTGGATGGCGGCATCATGGCCTGGTACCAGATGGGCCTGCCCCTGGACACCCAGCCCCTGGAGGCCACCTACCACGACACCGCCTTTACCGAGCTGACCCCCCACGAGGCCCAGCAGTGGATTCAGGAGGGTGCGTATGTGGTGGACGTGCGCGAACCCTACGAATACGCCATGGGGCACGTACCGGGAGCGGTGAACATCCCCCTGGGGCGTTTTGTGGCGGAGTCCAAGAACCTGCCCAAAGACCGCAAGCTGGTGCTGGTCTGCGCCTCGGGCAACCGTTCCTCGCAGGCTTCGGAGTTTCTGGTAGGCCAGGGTTTTGATGGCGCCAAGGTGGGGAACCTCGAGGGCGGCACCTACGGCTGGATGGCCTCGGGCTTTGAGGTGGCGCGTTGATCGGTTGGCTCAAAAGCCTGCTGGGTGGAGGGGCGGCGGTAGGCCGCCTCAGCCCTGCAGAGGCCCAGGAAAAAGTCAAGGCGGGCGCACTGATTCTGGATGTGCGCACCCCGCTGGAGCGCAAGGAAGCCAAAATTCCCGGTTCTCAAGCCATAGCGCTGGATAGGCTGGCCGAGGAGTGGGAGAAGCTCCCCAGGCATAAAGAGATCATTTGCCAGTGCCGCAGCGGTAGCCGCAGTGCCAGCGCAGCGCGGTTTCTGGCCAGCAAGGGCTTCAAGGTCTACAATCTGGTAGGCGGCATTGAAGCCTGGAAGCGGCACAAACTCCCGGTGAAGTGATGTTCGATGTCTTTCCCAACGAGCTTTCCTTCTGGCAGAAGAAAGGGGCCTTGATCCTCGACGTGCGCTCGCCGGAGGAGTACGCCGCGGGCCACATTCCGGGAGCCCGCAACCTCCCGCTGGAGCAACTGCTCGATCAACTCGATACCCTGCAAAGCCCTGTTATAACCATCTGCGCTACCGGCAGTCGGGCCGGGCTGGCCGCCGAGGTGCTCGAGTACGAGGGCCTCGAGGTGGGCAAACTGGTCAGCGGCATCCAGGGGTATGCCGCCCAGGGTTACCAGCTCTCGCGCAAGGGCCGTGGGACGCAGGTCGAAACCCCTTTCAAACCCGAGGAGGCCCCATGTACCTAGCCTGGATAGGCGCTGTCATGATCGGTCTGGCCCTGGGCATGTTGGGGTCGGGAGGCTCCATCCTGACGGTGCCCATTCTGGTCTATCTGGTAGGCGAGCCCGACAAGCTGGCCATTGCTGAGTCGTTGGCCATTGTGGGCCTGATAGCCCTGGTGGGGGCTGTACCCTATGCCCTCAAGGGTCTGATTGACTGGCGCAACGTACTGTTCTTTGGCATCCCCGGCATGGCAGGAACCTACCTGGGGGCTTACTTTTCGAAGTGGGTGCCGGGGGTCTGGCAGCTGGGGCTGTTTGCGGTGGTGATGCTCCTGGCGGCTTACATGATGTTCCGCCCCCCCAAGCTCGAGGCCAAGCCCCAAAAGCGCTCCTATCTCAAAATCATCCTCGATGGCCTGATCGTCGGTGCCCTGACTGGGCTTGTGGGGGTGGGTGGAGGTTTCCTCATCGTACCCGCCCTGGTGCTTCTGGGAGGGCTTCCCATGCATCTGGCGGTAGGCACCAGCTTGCTGGTGGTGGCCATGAAATCCGCCAGTGGATTTTACAAGTACCTCCATCTGCTGCCCGAGCAGGGCTACACCGTGCACTGGGACATCGTGCTGCTCTTTGCCGCACTTGGCATTGTAGGCAGCCTGTTCGGCGGACGCATTGCCGCCTCGATTCCACAGCTCACCCTGCGGCGAGGCTTTGCTGGGTTTCTAGTTCTGATGGGGGTCTTTATTCTCTGGCAAAACTTGCCAAAAGTGCTTCACGGGTAATTAACGGTCGAAAATCACAAAAACCACAACTCAAGCCTGTTCATAGCGCCCATTTTGGGCGTTATTTTTTTATTTTGACCCCTGCCGCGTAACGCTAAATACTCAATTGCTCTTGCTCATCGCATAAATAAAAAAATGCGATAGATAACGCATTTTTATGACTTTTGTCTCTACTCAAGCGCTCAGTCTCAGGGTAGCTTCCAATTGTCATAAATCCAACCACTCAGGAGGGATATATGCAAATCAATATAAAAAAATTACTACTCGGAGGCCTGGCCCTGGTTACCATGGCTTGTGGCGACATCACCCCGCCAGCAGCAGGAGGTACCCCCGGTTGGGTAGAAGGCGTGGTCAAGGATGCCTCCACCCAAAACCCCATTGCGAGCGCGACGGTCAGCGTCAGCGGCAGCACCTACTCGGTTTTTACAGATCCAGCTGGGAAGTTCAAGCTCGAGCGACCCGAAGGCTCGTACACCCTTACCATCGCCAAAACCGGCTATCTTAGCGCCACCTATTCCAACGTGACCGTTCGGGCAGGCGAGACCACCAATCTGGATGCGGTTCTGTTTATTTCTAGCACCAGTACCGGCGATGGAACGGTTGCGGGCATTGTAAAGAACGCTTTCAGTGGTCAGGGAGAAGCGGGTGTCCAGCTTAACTTCCGCAGCGGACTCAATACCCGCCAGGGCAATATTGTTAAGAGCACCACTACTCAGAGTGGCACCAATCCAGGCTACTACGAAGTTGTGTTACCCGCTGGCTACTATACGGCGGAGGCCGTCAAGCAAAACTTCGTGACCGCTTACTTTAACGTGATCAGCATAGGTGGCATTTCCACCAGCAACCAGAACTTCAGCATCACACCCGTGGTTGCCGATAACGCTTACCGGTTCGTACTAACCTGGGGCTCTACGCCTGCCGACCTCGACTCCCACCTGACCGGCCCCAACACCACCGGAAGCCGTTTCCATATCTGGTATCAAAACAAAAACTACAGCGATACCACCACCTCCGCTGCCCTGGACGTTGATGATACAACTAGCTTCGGCCCCGAAACCATCACCCTGACCAACCCAGTGGCGGGCGGCATCTACCGCTACACCGTACACAACTACACCAATCGTACCGACTCCACGAGTACCAGTCTCTCTAACGTCTCGCTGGCCAAGGTAAGCGTTTATAGAGGTTCTTCGTTACTGCGCGAGTTTGCCGTGCCAGCAGGTCAAACCGGAACCATCTGGACAGTTTTCGAACTCGAGAATAACGTCATACGACCCATCAATCGGTTCACCTTTATTAACACCGATGGCGCGGCCATCAACTAAACCCTACCCAGCCCACAGGCCCCCTACCGCAGGGTAGGGGGTAACTGCACTTCCTTGTTTGGCCAGCACAGCTACACAGACCAATAAACCAAGCTGATAACCCTAAGGCGCACGACGCGCGGTGGGATTGTGGGAGATTAGATGTAGCTAGTGGCAACATGTCGGTGAGGCTGCGATAAATATGTATCTCCCCACAATCCCAGCTCAAACAAAGGGTCGGATATCGACTTCCACAAGAACAATCGTGTCCAACAAAGGCGCAACTTGCATTGGTACATACCTTTGAAGCTCCTAAAAAAGAGCTGGAGGGGGGCCTAAAAACAATTTTTCCCAGACTGGTATGTCCAGACTGGTATGTTTTGTGTTCACAGCCATTGTTCAGTAACGGTATTCACGGGTTTCTTAAGGGGTATTTGCACAGGTTTTACAAAACCAGACCCTTACCATACCAATTATGAACCTTTTGGACTGGCTCCGCAGTTGGGGCCGCAAACAGCCCACAGAAGCACCCAAACTAGAAGAAGCTGAGCAACGCTTCATGGGCCTGGATGTACAGGCCGTCATCAATGCTCACCTGGCCTGGCGTAAACGCCTCGAGGATTGCATCCTGGGACGCTCCAACGAGGAGCTGGACATCAGCATTGTCATGCAGGACAATCAGTGCGCCCTGGGGCAGTGGCTCTATGACAAGGCCGCCCGCAGTACCCTGGCCCTGCACCCCGAGTTTGCTGCCCTGCGCGAGACCCACCGGAGCTTTCACCTGTACGCGGCACGTGTCGTACAAACCCTCCGGATGCGGGGCGTGGAGGCAGCCCAGGTCATGCTCGAGAACGAGTTTGATCGCCTATCTAAGGATATCGTATTCAATCTTGCCGCCCTGATACACAAGGAGCGCAGCCTTAACT
This sequence comes from uncultured bacterium, assembly GCA_964543055.1. Classification (GTDB taxonomy): domain Bacteria; phylum Deinococcota; class Deinococci; order Deinococcales; family Thermaceae; genus Meiothermus. The sequence continues at coordinate 8,925 of CAZIXH010000192.1, read as the reverse complement.
AATACCAAATCTGCTCAGTAATGACCCAAAAGCGATATAAGAGACCCTCGGACGCGCCCCCTGGCGCGGCAAGTGAGGGGCGCGCTTAGCGCCGCTCCCGCGCAGAGTTGGTATAAGCTCTGCTTGGATGGGCGGACAGGTGGGTCTGTAGCGACCTGACCGTACTACTCATATCCGGCCAGCGCAAGGTCGTCCTTGAGTGCATCTACCTCTACCTTACCTGCATACAGGTTAACCACTTTTCCCTCACCATCCAGCACAAACGTCCAGGGCTGACCCAGTACTCTGAAGCGGTTGGCCACAGCCACGGGGTTATCTCCTCCAGGCAGAGCCAGCAACGGTAAAAAGCCGGGATAGCTCTTCATGTAATCGCGCACTACCTGGTCGGTGTCTCTGGGCTCCCGGCTGATAACCACAAAGGGCACCTTGTACTGCTGGGCCAGCTGGTGCAGCTTGGGGAACTCGGCCTTGCAGATAGGACACCAGCTTGCCCAGAAAGTGATCACCACTGGCTTCCCCTTGAAGCTGGCCAGCGTGTAGACCTTGCCCGAAGCATCGCGCAGCCGAAAGTCGGGGGCTACCTGGCCTGGTGAGGTCGCCAGGACGATTGCAAAGAACACCAGCATTGCCAACCAGCGATTCATGTTTCCTCCCTTGCAAATTAAGGCTAGTTTTAGCGTATACCTGTAGAGGGTATCAATACTATGAATTAAATAGCAAGCAAAACAAAAAAACAAGAGGTAAAGTCACATAGGTCAAACGTACGTTGCACCGCAGTTTTGAAAGCAATTTGGCCTGGATGAAAAACACGTGGATTTTACTGTGTGGAGCTACTTACTGCGCACAGAGTTTACCAGTAGACTTTAAGAGCCACCAGACAGTGCTACCTGGCAAAACCTGCTTTCTGTTATTCAGGCAGCACAGCAAACCCTGGGCGGGACTCGCATTCTGTTCAGGAGCAAGGGTGCACACGTCATACTGGGGGTGATAGGAGATATATCCAAAAGGAATAGTCACCGGTTAGAGCAGAAAACCCTGTGCAGAAAGCCGTATACACGCCAACCGACCTGGCACTGGTTTTGACAGCCCGTTGACGTGAATACCCCTGGACAGTATAAATAGTAGGTATACACAAACTGAAGACGCTCTATGATTCGATTGTTAATCATCACGCTGGTTGCGGCTTTACTATCGGTCAAAGCCCAGGGAGTGGATTTTGACCGCTGGTATTCCTATGCCCAGGCCAGTCAGTATGCTCAGTCGTATGGGCGCATCCTGATGGTCTATTTCTGGGGTGAGACCTGCCCCTACTGCGACCAGATGAACACCCATGTCTTTTCCGACACCACGGTCTCGAGAACCCTCGAGCGCCGCTTTGTGGTGGCCAGTGTGGACAGCCAGAGCCCCGAGGGCCGCGCGCTCAGTGCCCAGATGCGGGCTTTTGGCACCCCCAGTTTGGTTTTCTTCGTACCCCAGGGGGGTACGTGGAAAGAAGTGGGGCGGCTGTTTGGCAGCCGTACCCGAGCGCAGTTTCTGAAAGAACTTCAGCAAATCTGTGCGAAAGCAGGAGGTGAAGGTTGTGGATAGAAGAAAGTTTTTGAAAGCCTCGGCAGGAGCCGTCGCCGGTGCCATGTTGGCCTCCCAGCTTACTTCGGCGCTGGCCCAGGGTGCCCTCGAGGGCGAGGACATCGCCAACCTCGAGAAGGGTTTGCAGCAGGTGCTGGGCAAGGGCTTCAAGGATCTGACCGTTTCGCAGCAGGTCAAGCTGGTCGCCCCCACGATTGCCGAATCGGGCGCCAACGTGCCGGTCGAGATTGAAGCCAGCCTGCCCGCCGACCAGGTCAAGGCCATTCACTGCTTCAGCGACAAGAACGCCAACCCGCTGCTCTTCACGGTGATTCTCAACGGGGTTCTGCCCTACTACGCCACCCGTGTGCGGGTAGCCGAGACTGCCCCCGTACGGGCCATTGTCGAGACCAAAGACGGCAAGTTCCTGATGGCTTCGCAGTCGGTTCGCGTCACCGTGGGTGGCTGCGGTTAAGGAGGTGTGCAATGCCCATTAATATCCTGGTTCGTTTTACCCCCGCCAAGCCCAAGGCAGGCGAAGAAGTACGCGTACAGATCGTCGCCCAGCACCCCATGGAACCCGGCACCCGTCGGGATGCCAGCGGCAAGGTGATTCCCGCCGACCACATTACCGAACTCAACGTCCTGATGGACAACCAGCTGATTGCCCAGGTCAAGCCCGGCCCTGGCACCAGCGCCAACCCCCTGTTTGCCTTCAAGATGAAGGCCAGCAAAGCAGGTCAGATCAAAGTCACCTGCAAGGATCTCACGGGCCAAACCGGCGAGAGAACCGCAGACCTCACCCTGGCCTAGGAGGTGTGGATGGGTCGCTTCTGGCGTTTGGTAGGGGCGGCAGTTCTGGCCCTCTTCAGTCTCGTGGTACTGGCCCAGGAAGAGGACGATCCGGTCAAGGAGGCCGAGAAGCAAAAGAAGCAGCTTCTGGAACAGAGCGGGGGCATTCTGCCCAGCGACCTCTACGTAGAGCAAGGAGAGCAGCTTTTCAAGGCCAAGCGTGGCCCCAAAAATGCTTCCCTCGAGGCCTGCGACTTTGGCCGGGGGCCCGGGAAGCTTGAAGGGGTGGTAGGGCGGCTGCCCCGCTACTTCTTCGACACCCGCAAGGTGGAAGACCTCGACTCGCGCATCCGCACCTGCATGATCCGGCTCCAGGGCTTCCAGCCACAGGAGGTCCGGCGCAGCGACGTGGTTGCTATTGCCTTTTACATCGCCTCTTTATCAAACGAGCAGCCGGTAACGGTACGCCCCCTGATGCCCCAGGAGAAAAAGCTCTACGAACTCGGGGAGCAGCTTTTCTACCTGCGGGCCGGCCCCCGGGATATGGGCTGTGCCACCTGCCACGTCAGCTACGTAGGCAAGCGGGCGGGAGTGCTTCCCTACTCGGACATCCTCAAGGACAAGCGCGCCGCCAGCCACTGGCCGGCCTTCCGTTACTCCAACGACCAGGCCTGGACCATGGCCGACCGCATCCGGGCTTGCTACAGCAACCTGAGCATGCCCGCCCCCGACTTCTACTCTGAGCCCATCATCGCCCTAACCCTATTCATGAATGTACAGGCCAACGGGGCTCGGATGGACTTGCCAGGTTTCATACGCTAGGGAGGTCTTGTGCGGCGATTCTATCTACCCACCTTGCTTCTCATGCTTCTGGGCCTGGCCAGTGGTCAAACCAGCCAGTCATACATCAACGCCGAACTTCAACGGCTGATCCAGGCTGGCGGCCAGAACTACGCTAACGTGCTACTCCGGCAGGCCCCCGACCAGGCGCTTTGCTCCATTCATCGCAACAAGCTACCCGCCGAGGTGCTGGGCCCCTTCATTGAAGAGCAGCGCAAGAGCATCAAGTACCCCGCCGATGGCAAGCTGCTGGGTGACTGGAAACAGGGCGAGCCCATCTTCAACACCCTGGCGCGGGGCAACTGCTTCTCCTGCCATGTGGGCTCCCCCCTCAATATTGGGGGTAATGTGGGCCCCAGCCTGGAAAAGTACGGCCAGCGGGGCACCTCCGAGGCCATCCAGAAGTACACCTACGAGGTGATCTACAACACCTGGGCCTACTTCCCCTGCACGGTGATGTACCGTTTCGGACATGGGGGCCTGCTCAAGCCGGAGGAGATTGCCCACGTGGTTGCCTACCTGCTCGACCCAGCCTCGGACTTCAACACCAAGCCCGCGCTGAAGCGCTAATTTTACCTATCCCTATGCGTTCCCTGGCAGGCAGTCGGGCCTGGGAATGGAGGTGCTATGACCCGACGTGAACTGGTACAACTCATGCTGGCCCTGGGCATTGCCTCCCCCAAAGCCTTTGCTCAGGCCATGGAACGCCCCGAGCAGTTGTACGACCTTCCCGCCTTTGGCAACGTCACCCTGCTGTTTAACACCGACCTGCACGCCCAACTGCGGCCCCACTACTTTATGGAGCCGCCCAACCTGCTGGCCGCCAAGGCCCTGGAGGGCAAACCCGGCTACCTGACCGGCGAGGCCTTTTTGCGCTATTACGGCCTCCCGCGGGGCAGCCTCGAGGCCTACGCCTTTTCCTCGGTAGATTTTGCGGCGCTGGCCCAGCGCTTTGGACCCATGGGGGGTGGGGCTTATATCGGGGCCCTTATCAAGCAGCAAAAAGCCCAGGCGGGCGAGAAGCGCACCCTGGTACTGGACGGCGGCGACACCTGGACCAACTCTGGCATCTCGCTGCGTACCAAAGGGCAGGTGATGGTGGACTGGATGAACCGGGTGGGCTTCGACCACATGGTCTTCCACTGGGAGTACACCCTGGGCCGGGAGCGCGTGGAGGAGCTGGTCAAGGAGCTAAAAGCCCAGGTGATCAGCTTCAACATCGTGGACGACCTCTTCGGCGACCCCGTCTACCCCCCCTATGCCATCCACGAAATTGGGGGCTACAGCCTGGGCATCATCGGCTCTACCTTCCCGTATGTAAAGGTTTCGCACCCGGAGGAGTTCTCCGAGGGGCTTTCTTTTGGTGTGCGGGAAAACGAGCTGCAAAAATACGTGGACGAACTGCGTGGCAAGGGCGTGGATGCGGTGGTGATGCTCTCGCACAACGGGGTGCCGCTGGATCTGGCGCTGGCCGCCCGCATCAAGGGGATTGACCTGATCCTCACCGGCCATACCCACGACTTCACCCCCGCCCCCATCCGGGTAGGCAACACCTGGCTGGTTGCCGGGGGGTCGGCAGGGAAGGCCGTGGTGCGGGTGGACTTGCAGATGAAGAAAGGCGGGATTGCCGACCTGCGGGCCCGCACCCTGCCGGTAGCCACCAACCTGATCAAGCCCGACCCGGCGCTCGAGGCCTTCATCCGCGAAGCCCATGCACCGCATCTGGACTATCTGGATCAGGTGCTCGGCACCACCGAGACCCTGCTCTACAAGCGCGACTCCACCTACTCCACCCTGGACGAGCTGGCCTGCCGGGCGGTGCAGGCGGCCTACCCCGAGGTCGAGGTGGCTTTCAGCACCGGCACCCGCTGGGGTACGGCCATCCTGCCGGGCCAGCCCATCACCATGGACAAAATCCTGGCCTACACCGGCTACACCTACCCCGAAGTGTACGTGTTCCGGCTCAAGGGTGAGCGCTTGCAGGCGGTGCTCGAGGATGTGGCCGCCAACACCTTCAATCCCGACCCCTTCTATCAGCAGGGCGGGGATATGAGCCGGGTCTTCGGCCTCGCCTACGACCTGGCGGTGAATGCCCCCACCGGCCAGCGCGTCCGCAACGTGGCTATCCGGGGCCGCCGTCTCGACCCCAACCGGGAGTACACCCTGGCTTCGTTTGGCGGGCGCTTGCAGCGCAGCGGCACCCTGGTGGAAAAATACACCCCCCGGCCCATCTACGACATCATCGCCGAGTACCTGAAGCAGGTCAAAACGGTCAACATCCCCCCGCGCCCCAGCATGCGGGTATTGGATCAACGCTATGTGTTACCAGGATAAAAAGAAGGAGGGTTATAGGTGAAAACCAGATATTTTGTCGGGCTACTGGCCATGCTGGCTGTGGGGCTCACCCTGTCTCAGCAGGGGCCCTTCCAGCAGCGTGTTCAGCAGGCCATCAACAGCGGCGGTAGCAAGTTTGTCGAAACCATGAAGCAAGACCGCGACCAGGCGCTGTGTTCGCAGTACCGCGATAAACTACCGCCGGAGGAAGTGGGGGCTTTCCTCGAGCGCCAGCGCGCTCTTATCAAGTACCCTGCCGACGGCAAGCTGATGGGCGACTGGAAACAGGGCGAGGCGCTGTTCACCAACCCCCGCAAGGGCAACTGCTACGCCTGCCACACCGGCGACCCCAAAGAAGCCGGGGCCGGGCGCATGGGGCCAGGGCTGGTGGGGTATGGTCAGCGCGGCACCAGCGAGCCCGTGGTCAAGTACACCTACGACAAGATTTACAACGCCTGGGCCTCCATGCCCTGCTCGCTGATGTACCGGGCGGGCCACCACGGCATCCTCACCCCCGAAGAAACCGCCCACGTAACCGCTTTCCTGCTCGACCCGGCCTCGCCGGTGAACGCCAAGAGGTGATGCCATGCGTGACCGCAGCCTGTGGATTGGATTTTTGTTGGCGCTGGGGTTGGGCCTGAGCATTGCCCTCACCCAGCAGCAAGAGGTAGACCCCTACAAGGAAGCCGAGCGGCAGCGGGAGCTGTTCCGCCAGACCGCCGGCATCTTGCCCGGTGAGCTATATGCCGCCCAGGGCGAGGAGCTGTTCACCCAGAAGCGGGGCCCCAAGAACGCCTCCCTCGAGGCCTGCGACTTCGGCTTGGGGCCGGGGAAGCTCGAGGGGGCCCTGACCCAGATGCCCCGCTACTTTGCTGATACACGTCGGGTGGAAGACCTCGAGACCCGCATCGTGAGCTGCATGGTGAACCTTCAGGGCTTCCGTCCACAAGACATCAAGCGCGACGACGTGAAGGCCCTCACCGCTTTCGTGGCCTCCAAGTCCACCGAGATGCCCATCAACGTGGTGCCCAAAACCTCCCAGGAAATCGCCATGTACAACCTGGGCCGGGAGCTCTGGTTCCACCGGGCCGGCGACCGCGACATGAACTGCGCCATCTGCCACGACAGCTACGCCGGGGGCAAGGTGCGGCTCTCGCCGGTACGTAGCCCGCGCCAGGGCCTTTCTAACGAGTGGCCTGCCTACCGCTTCGAGGCCGATAAGCTCTACACCCTGCAAGACCGCATTGCGTTCTGCTACGAATCGGTGGGCATTCATCCCCCCGACCACTACTCCGAACCCATGATTGCCCTTTCCATCTACATGCTGGCCGAGGCCACCAAGGGCAAGAACAAGTTCACCGAGTTGCCGGGTTTCACCCGCTAGAGGAGGAAGGCATGCGTAGAGGTTGGATTCTGCTGGTGCTGCTGGGCAGCCTGGGGCTGGCCCAGGAGATGACGCCCGGTGCCCTTTTGCAGATGGGCAGTTTCCTCAAGAAAATCAACCCGGCCAGCTACCTGCTCTACGCCGCCGAAGCCCAGGATTTCGTTGAGGTTTTTGAACCGTTCATCCTCGACGTGCGCACCAACGAGGAGCGGGCTCGAGGCTTCATACCGGGCTCGGTGCAAATCCACGTTAGCCAGCTCCCCGACCGCCTGAGCGAACTTCCCAAACAAAAAGACAAGCCCATCCTGGTGTACTGTGGCACCGGGCATGTGAGCGCGGTGGCCGCAGCCTATCTGCGGGCCTTAGGCTACCGCGAAGTCAAAAATCTGAGTGGCGGTTTTAGAAGCTGGCTCGAGCTCAACCTGCCAGTGCAGAGACCCTGAAGGAGGGTTATGAAGAATAAGTGGATCTTTATCGTGGGCTTTATCCTGTCGCTTTCAGCCCTGGGCCAGTCGCTGGAAACCACCCTGCGGGGGGTCAGCGTGGCCGATGCCCAGGCACGGGTCGAAGCAGCCATAAACGCCCAGGGCCTCAAGGTGGCCCGTACCCTCAACCTGGGTGGGCAGGTCAAAAACTTTAAGTCCGACTTCCCCGACTACTTGCTGTTGGTTCTGGAGCCCGAAGCGGGCGTACTGGCCGCCGTGCAAGAAAACGTCATGACCGCCATTATCCTGCCGCCCACCATCTATGTGCATGCGGCCCGGCCTGGCGTGACCACCATCGGCACCTTCGACCCCGACTTGATGTTTGGCATGCTGGGCGTCAAAAACACCAAAAGCCGCCTGCTGGGGGCCAAGCTCAAAGCGGTGATTGCCAACCTGGGCCTGCCCCGCAAGGTAGCCCCGGCCATGATGCCCAGCCCCAGCTCCGGCATGATGCCCGCCCTCTTGTACAAGGTGGAGGGAGCCAACGTGGAAGAAACCACCTTGCTGATCGAAGGTGAACTGGCCAACAACGGCCTGAACGTGCTGCCCACGGTCAAGATGGGGGGCGTGGCGGGCATCCAGCCCTGCAAGAGCGAGTGGGCCTACGAGATGTTTATGGCCCAACCGGCCGGGGGCTTTGCCGCACCGTGCCGCTTCTTCGTGGCCCCCTTGCCCGATGGGGTGTTGGTGGGCGCCATCGAGCCCATGCTGATGAGCATCATGCCAGGGGTCGCCCAGAACCAGAAGGCCATGGGTATGCTGCAAGAGGCAAAGGGTGTGATGAGCCAGATTATCGAGTCACTGGGCGGCAAACCCTGGAGACCCTGACCGCTCACGCCAGGAATTACTGGCCGCATTCCATCACTGCTGGATTTTCATACTGATTCTGATAAGCTACTGCAAACCCAAGGCAAACTTCCTTTGGCAAGTGCTTCGAATGCCCTTGGGTTTTGGGAGGCAACATGAAGAAAGTCTCGCGTCGTAAGTTCCTCAAGGCCAGCGCCACCGCTGGTGTTGCAGCAGCCACCACCGGCTTTGCCCAGGAGTTTTTCTCGCGCCCGGCCAGCGTACTGGGGCCGGCCCGGGGCAACCGGGTGGTGATTATCGGCGGGGGCTGGGGCGGCATCAGCACGGCCCGCCATCTGCGCCGCAAGAACCCCAACATTGAGGTAGTTTTGATTGAGAAGAACCCGGCCTTCATGTCCTGCCCCATGAGCAACCTCTACCTGGGTGGCGTGAAGGATCTGGACTTCCTGGTCTTTGACTACACCAACGTGGCCAAGGCCGGGGTCACCTTCGTCAACGAGCGGGCCATCGAGGTCAACCGGGCCGGGCGCTACGTGCGCACCACCAGTGGCATCATTTTCTACAACTACCTGGTGGTTTCGCCCGGCATTGACTACATGTACGAGGCCATCCAGGGCTACAACGAGGTCAAACAGTTTCTGCCGGTGGGCTTCAAGCCCTTCGAGCACATTGCCCTCAAGCGCCAGCTCGACAACTTTGAAGGGGGGGACATCGTAC
>CAZIXH010000191.1:0-6077 GCA_964543055.1 uncultured bacterium | reverse complement strand
ATCCTGGGAGGCCGCAATGCCCCCGGCCAGGTTCTGGTAGTCGCCGTTGGGGGGCCCCATCTCGGTGGTGGGCTCGCCCGAAAGCCCCAGACCCTCGGCCACCAGCCGCTTCCACTCGCCCCTGAAGTTTTGCTCGGGGTTGTTGCCCGCCGGTACACTGGCATACAGCACAATGCTGCCAAAGGACTCCTTGGTTTGCAGCGCCAGCATGACGCCCCCTTGCAGGTTGCTCTTCTTCCAGCCCTGGGGCGGGTTGTACTCGAAGATGTCGAAGGTATCGGCCAGGGCACCCCCCCAGCCGAACGCCACCAGAAGAATTGCACCCACCAGGCCACGCAGCAGTTTCATCCACATACCTCCTTGGTTTGCTATCAGCTTACGCGACGGTGGATGACTGAAGCATGACCAGAACGGTGTTTGGTTGCCCTGGGGATGAGAACGCGTTAATTGCTTGGGTTTGGAGGTGCGTACTGGTTGGAAGAGCGGATATGATTTGGGATGAAACCGATTTTGCCAAGCATATGGTTTACATCCACTGCAACCACGCTGGTATTGTAGTACTCGAGTGCATCTTGCTAATGACTATGAGTTGTAGATACTGCGGAAAAGAAAAGAAGCTAATAAAGGCCCACGTAATTCCAGAGGCCTTCTTCCGTCGTTTACGTGACGGTCAAGATCCACCGCGTTTACTTACAAATGCTGAGAAATCGTATCCGAAGAGGATGCCAATTGGCGTGTATGATTCCACAATCTTATGCGCCGAATGCGAGAAACTTTTCGGTGATTGGGATAACTACGCTCAAGACCTCTTAGGTGTTGAGCCAAAGGCTGCAACTCAAGTAGCGGAGAATGGTCAAGTTGTTGGCTATGAAATCTATGAATACCGATATGACCTACTAAAGTTGTTTTTCATATCCTTGTTATGGCGTTCATCTATTTCCACACACAGATTTTATTCTAGGGTGGCGCTTGGTTCATTTGAGGCAATAGCAAAGAGTTTTATTGAACGCTGTGACCCCGGGATGCCAGAAGATTTCAGTGTAACGGTTGCGAAATTTAATCACCCGCATGGTCAGTCAATCTTCGACCCTCACCCTGAAAAATGGGATCAAGTGAACTACTATCGCTTTTATCTTGGGGGTTACGTTGTGTATATAAAGACAGATAAACGCAAAGCGCCTGGTCTTCATGCGAGATTTATGATGAAACCAGGCGAACCGCTGCATATCATCAGACGCGATCTTGAACGAAGCAAAGAAATGCAGTTACTCCGAAGCATAGCAACAGTAGCTAAAACGTGACGCAAAAGCACGCTGTGACGCTGAAGGCAACGTTAGGAATTTACACCCACCGCTATGACCCACCGACCTCTCAAAACTTGCGATGAGTGCGGGAGCTTGTTCTTCGCCGACACGTCGCGCATGGATTCCCTGTGCCCAGAGTGTGCGCACTTGCTTTACGGATATGAGCCCTGTGTCCACACCTTTGTGAACGGGCGTTGCTCGAGATGCTACTGGGACGGCTCCGTTTCGGATTATGGTCGGAAGCTGAAACAAGAGCGGGGCGACGGCGGTTTGGGTAACTGAACTGTGCGCCGGGCTTGGGCCTCGAGTTGCACCATGTGGGGAAAATGCAAGACCCGTGACACGGTGGGTGTTGGGGTGCCGCTATGGCCCATCGCTGAGGACTGCATTCTCAGCAGAATTTGATTTATGGTTTTATGGTAATCTGTACGTATGGCAGCTTCGGCAGGGAAGGTGAAAGTGACCCTGACCTTAGACCCCGAGGTAGTACGGGCCTACCGGTTGGCGGCGGCCCGTAAGGGGCTGCGGGACAACCAGGTGGTCGAGGAAGCCCTGCGCGCTCAGCTTGGGGTGGGGGCGATGGAGGCGCTTCTGAAAGCCGCCCCCAGGATGGACGAAGCCCAGGCGGTACAGGCTGCCAACGAGGAACTGCGAGCCTACCGCAAGGCCAGAGGCAAAGCCAAACGATGAGGGTGGTGCTCGATAGCACCGTCTACGTTGCGGCGGTGCTCACCGAGGGGGCGAGCCACCGCATCGTGAAGGCGTTCATTGAGGAGGGGTTCTTCACCGCCATCGTTAGCCACAACCTGCTTGCGGAGGTTCGAGGGGTGCTGTTGCGGCCTCGGTTCGGCTTCAGCCAGGGTCCGGTGGATCGCTACCTGACCGCCATCTTCTTCAACGCCGAGCTACATCCGGACGTGCCCAACCCGCCCAGCCGCTGCCAAGATCCCGACGATGACTATCTGCTGGCGCTGGCACTGGAAGCCAAGGCAGACGTGATCGTCAGCGAAAACTGGGATTTGCTTGAGGTCGGCTCCCTCGAGGGCCGCATCCCGACTCTGAACACAAGGTCTTTCCTGCGGCTGCTGCGCGAGGGTGGGCTCGAGGGTTGAGGTGCAACTTCCCGGTCAGACGAAGCCAGATGCCGATGATTGGCCAGAATATCTACTTTGGTGCTCTACGAAGGCTGCCGAACGATGAAAATGCCCTGGCATCAAACCATGACAGATGCAACACCTGCCTCCTGGACTTCCTGAAGCAGCTCGAGGCTGGCGCTTTAGGTTTGTTTATCGGGTAGGTCAGAGCGGTTCCCACGAATAGTCGGTGCGGCGGTTTTTGCCATACCGACTACAATACGACGCACCGTTTGCTTCGTATTGGTGGGAAACGCGATCAGGACTCCGGCACCACCACCAGCGCCGCTATTTCAGCACCCAGCCGCTGGAAGTGGGTGGGGTTGAGGGTGACCAGCCCATCGGCCCTGGCTTTCAGGGCAGCCTGGGCAATCAGGGCATCGTAGACCGCCCCCCCGCTGAGGCCCAGCTTCGCCAGCCGTTTCAGTACGCTGCGATAATCGGTAGTCGAGAGGGCCACGCTAGGGAAGCGGTGCAGGTTCTCCTCGATGAGTTTGAGCGCGGTAGCGGGCGGAATGCTGGGTCGCAGGGGCAACCGGGTCAGCACGGCATAGAGTTCGGCCAGGGTGTGGGTGGCTACCAGACCGGTGTGGGCGCCTTCCAGGGCCTGCTCGAGCCAGTTCCAGGCGGCGCTGTGGGCCGGGTGCGCCTCTACGAAGGCAGCGACTAAGCTCGAGGTGTCGAAGAGCAGCCTCATCGGGCCAGCCCATCCAGGCGCTCCTCGCGCAGGTGGGCGAGGGCCTGGTTCAGGTCGCCGGCGGCCTCGCTCTCTACCACCAGCACCCGACCCTTGCGCCGCAGGGGGGGCGGCGTGCGTTGGGGTTGCAGGGTGAGCTTGCCGTCCTCCACGTTCACCTCGAGGGCGTCTTCAGGCCGGAGGCCCAGGCGCTCCCGCAGTTTTTTGGGAATCAGCACCCGTCCGAAGCGATCCAGGGTGGTCTGCATATTGCCAATAATAGCATTTTTTGCCAAAAGCAGGAACGCACCCCAGGTCAGGCCAGGTGGCCCAGCCCGTTGGCCTCGAGCAGCTCCTTCACCATCACTTTGGTTCCTCGCTTTACCGATTCCTCCGCAGCCACCCCCACCACCACGCTCCAGAAGCCCTCTTCGGCGGTGGCGGCGGTGCTGGGCTGACCGTCCATGGCTTCAATCCAGCGCAGGTGCTCGTAGTAGGTGGCCCCGCTGTGGCCGGTTTCCTCGATAACGGCGGGGTAGCTGGGGGTCATGGTGCGGGAGGTGCGGTCGGGGAGGGCAATCACCTCGAGGTAGTTTTCCCACTTGGAGTAGGCCTGGCCGTTCACACCCTCGCTGGCCTTAAGGCGGCCCTCGTCGCCGCAGATGACCAGTTCTTCGTAAACCATAGGGGCAAACATGCACAGGTTGAAGTTGGCCCGCACCCCGTTTTGGTACTCCACAATCACAAAGGCGTTGTCCAGGATGTCTGACCGCTCGCCGCCGTACTCGAAGTCCTTGAAGTTGACCGCCTGGCTGCCCGAGGCGTACACGCTCACCGGGCGCGACTCGGCAAACAGGTTGAACAAATCGAAGTAGTGGCAGCACTTCTCTACCAGGGTGCCGCCCGAGTATTTGGAGAACTTGTTCCACTGCTTGACCTTGTCCAGGAAGGGCTCGCGGTGCTCGAGGATGGTCAGGGTCTTGATCTCGCCCAGGCTGCGCCGCTCCTTGGCCTCGTGGATGGCCTCCACGTAGATGGGCTTGTAGCGGTACTGAAGGCCAATCTGTAGCACCCTGGGGTAGGCTTGAGCCATCTGCCAGATTTCGTAGGCATCCGGCAGGTTGGTGGCCATGGGCTTTTCCAGCAGGATGTGCTTGCCGGACTGCACAGCTACCTTTAGCACCTCGAGGTGGGTGTGGTTGGGGGTGCAGATAATCAGGCCGTCCACCGCCGGGTCGTTGCAGGCGGCCTCGAGGCTTTCGTAGACCACCAGGGGCTCGGAGGTAAACTGGGCCTTGATGCGCCTGGCGGCCTCCACGCTGCTTGGGTTAGGGTCGTAGACCCCGTGGATGGTACAACGGCCCTCGAGCAGCGTTACCTTGATGTGCTCCTGGCCGTTGACCCCCACCCCAATCACGTTGAAGCGGTACTTGAGGGGGCCGGGGTTCATCAGGAAGCGGTCTTCCTGCGGCACATAGGCAAATTTCGGCGTGAGGGCATGGAGCCGGTTGGCGAACTCCTTGTTGCGTTTCATGGTTTTTAGATTATAAATCTAAAATCTGTTTTGCGATAGAGTGGGATACAATCGGAGCACAGGAGGTTTTATGCCCTACATCCTTGCGCTAGACCAGGGAACCACCAGCAGCCGGGCCATTGTGTTCGACCTGGAGGGCCAGCCCAGGGCCATGGCCCAGCAGGAGTTCATGCAGCACTTCCCCCAGCCGGGCTGGGTGGAGCACGACCCCCTGGAAATCTGGCAGACCCAGCTTCAGGTAGCCCGCGAGGCCATCCAGCAAGCCGCCATCCAGCCCAGCGAGATTGTGGCCCTGGGCATCACCAACCAGCGCGAGACCACCGTGCTGTGGGAGCGGGCCACCGGCAGGCCGGTACACCGGGCCATCGTCTGGCAGGATCGCCGCACTGCGCCCATCTGCGACGACCTGCGCAAAGGCGGCTACGAAGGGCTGTTCCGCCAGAAAACCGGCCTGGTGCTGGACGCCTATTTTTCCGGCACCAAGGTCAGGTGGCTTCTGGAAAACGTGCCGGGGTTGCGCGAGCGGGCCGGCAAGGGCGAGCTGTGCTTTGGCACCATCGATAGCTGGTTGATCTACAACCTGACCGGGGGCCAGGTACACGCCACCGATGTCTCCAACGCCTCGCGCACCCTGCTCTTCAACCTGCACACCCTGCGCTGGGACGAACACCTGCTGGGCATTCTGGGCATTCCCAAAGCGCTGCTGCCGGAGGTGCGGCCCTCGGCGGGGCTCTTTGGCGAAACCGTGCCGGAACTGTTTGGGGCGGCCATCCCGATTGCGGGCGTGGCGGGCGACCAGCAGGCTGCGCTCTTTGGGCAGGCCTGTTTTACCCCCGGTATGGCCAAAAACACCTACGGCACCGGCTGCTTCATGCTGATGAACACCGGACCGTCGCAGGTAGAGTCGAAGCGCGGCCTGCTGACCACGGTGGCCTGGCAACTGGAAGGGGCGCCGCCCGAGTACGCCCTCGAGGGCTCGGTGTTCATGGCCGGGGCGGTGGTGCAGTGGCTGCGGGACGGCCTGGGCATCCTCCAGACCTCGAGCGAGGTGGAGCCCCTGGCCCGCCAGGTGCCGAGCACCGAGGGTGTGTATCTGGTGCCGGCCTTTGTGGGGCTGGGAGCGCCCTACTGGGATGCCTACGCGCGGGGTACCCTGGTGGGCCTGACGCGCGGGACGACCAAAGCCCACATTGCCCGCGCGGCCCTGGAGGCCATTGCCTACCAGAGCCGGGATGTGCTGGAAGCCATGGAGGCCGACTCGGGCCTGCAACTCTCCGAGCTGCGGGTGGATGGCGGGGCTACCGTGAACGATCTGCTGATGCAGTTTCAGGCCGACATTCTGGGTACCCCGGTGGTGCGGCCCCCACCGCCGCCACCCGCGCGTCCGGCCGGACGCTGGCGGTGGCCAGGGCAATCGCCCCGCTGCCGGT
>CAZIXH010000190.1:0-2736 GCA_964543055.1 uncultured bacterium | reverse complement strand
AACCCTGGTAAGCTCTGAGTATGGAACTCGAGACCGAGATGGACATTGAACGGCTGTTGGTGCTGGAGATTGCTCGAGTCACCGAGCAAGCCGCCCTGGCCGCCAGTCGGCTGGCCGGAATGGGCAAAAAAGATGAGGTGGACGGGGTTGGGACCGAGGCCATGCGCCAGGTGCTCTCGGAACTGCCCATCAGGGGCCGGGTGGTGATTGGCGAGGGGGAGATGGACGAAGCCCCCATGCTCTACATCGGCGAGGTACTCGGGCGCGGCGGCCCCGAGGTAGACATCGCTGTAGACCCGGTCGAGGGTACTACCATCACTGCCAAAGGGCTTCCCAACGCCATCACGGTCATTGCCATCAGCGAAAAGGGTGGGCTGGTGGGCGCACCAGACATGTACATGCAAAAGCTGGTGGTGGGGCCCCCGGCAGCAGGCAAGGTAAGCCTGGATTTTCCGGTAGAGGCCAACCTGCGCATCATCGCCGACTCTTTGCAGCGCAAGGTAGAGGATCTGGTGGTGGTCATCCTGGATCGGCCCCGGCACGAAAAACTGATTCGCGAGGTACGCGAAGCCGGCGCCAGGGTCAAGCTCATTACCGACGGCGATGTGGTAGCCGCCGTTTCCGTGGCCATTCGGGGAACCGGTGCCCATGCCATGATGGGCAGTGGGGGCGCGCCCGAAGGGGTGCTGGCCGCCGCCGCCCTCAAGTGCATGGGTGGCGAAATTCAGGGGCGCTTCCTGCCGGAGAGCGAAGAACAGCTCGAGCGTCTCAAGGCCATGGGCGCCGACGAAAAGAAAATCTATCGCACCAATGATCTGGCCCCCGGAAAACAGATTGTTTTCTCGGCCACCGGCATTACGCATGGAGAGCTGCTCGAGGGGGTGCGCTATTTCGGCGGCGGGGCCCGTACCCACTCCATCGTGATGGGCTACCAGACCAAAGTGGTGCGTTTTATCGACTCCATACACCTGTTTGAAAGCGGAGCACGGGTCAATATTCGCGTTTGAAGCCATTCCCAACAGAAAGAAACAAGGGCTGGCACAATGCCAGCCCTTGGCTACTATGCACCGCTAAAAACCGATGTTGACGCCCACCGCACCCCCCAGCCCAAACGCGCTGGAGCCAGAGAAAAACAACATTGGGTGTACCTCAACAAAGATGCCGATTAGGGGTAAACCCACATTCAAATAGGTGCCAATCACCCCTCTGGCCCCCAAGCCCCCACTGGTAGAACCCTGGGTCAGCAACGATACCGTGGTACCGGTCGCATAGAACAACCCCGCACCCGCGTACAGGTCAGTCAGGGGCACCGTGACCAGCACATCGGCACCTCCACCCAGCGAGGCCGGGCCACCGGTGAAGAAGTTGGCCCCTGCATAAACCCGCCCGTCCAGCACGAAAGGTACTAGGGGCAGGCGAATGCCCGCATTGACCCCAAAAGGGCTACCGGCGGTTACCTGGACGCTTTGGGCAAAAGCCGGGGTGAGCAACAAGACCATCAGAACAAGCCATTTACGCATAGCCAAACCTCCGGGATGAGTATACGGGTCGTTTCTGGCAGGTTGCTGTGATGGATGGCCAGTTTTCGAGTCGCAGATTCAGTGTGTACTTGGATCCTGCGCTCGTGACGTGCAGCCAGGCCAATGTGCTCCGCAGGTTTGACAAACCCAATGTTGCACGGCGTAGAGGGTCATCCGACCTTTTGTTAGCTGGCTACCGGCTTTTGAAGCAGTTCCGCGATCTGTACCGCGTTAAGGGCCGCACCTTTGAGCAGCTGATCCCCCGCTACGAAAAAGTCCAGCCCGTTATCGAACACCAGATTCTTACGGATACGCCCCACTTCCACATTGAACTTGCCGGTTGCGGTCAGCGGTAAGGGGTAACGCTTGTTGGCCGGATCGTCCACCAGGTCTACCCCAGGGGCGCATCTGAGCACTTCCCGCGCCGCTTCGGGGCTTACCGGGCGTTCAAACTCCACCGTCACGGCCTCGGAATGCACGCGCAGGGTTGGCACCCGTACCGCCGTACAGGAAACCTTAATCTCTGTGTCCTCCATGATTTTTTGAGTTTCCCACAGCACCTTCATCTCTTCTTTGGTGTAGCCATTTTCCTGGAAAGCATCAATTTGCGGAATAACGTTGAAGGGCAGCGGATACGCGAAGGTTTTGTGCTCTACGGCCTGCCCTGCCAGGTACTGCCGGGTGCCGTGCAGGAGCTCCTCCATGCCACTTGCACCCGCACCCGATGAACTCTGGTAGGTACTGACAATCACTCTTTTGGCTCCAAAAGCTTTGTGAAGGGGATAGAGCGCCATGAGCAGGATCGCCGTGGTGCAGTTGGGGTTGGCGATAATGTTTTTGTGGCCCTTAATCGCGTGGGCGTTGACCTCTGGCACAATCAGCGGTACTTCGGGGTCGTAGCGAAAGGCTGAGGAGTTATCGATCACCACCGATTGTTTGGCCCAGATTGGGGCGTACTGCTTGGAGATAGCCCCCCCCGCACTTGCCAGCACCACATCCACCGGTAAGGGGGTCTCGGGCAGGGCTTCGATGTTCACTTCCTTACCGCGAAACTTCAGGCTTTTGCCCGCCGAGCGGGCCGAAGCAAATAATCGCAGCTCAGAAACGGGAAAGTTACGCTTTTCAAGCACACTCAGTAGCTCTTTGCCGACAGCTCCGGTAGCTCCAACAATTCCGATTCTCATGGCCTCTCCTCTGGGAAACAAAAAACCCGCCA
>CAZIXH010000189.1:0-6723 GCA_964543055.1 uncultured bacterium | reverse complement strand
ATCCCGGTTTCGCAGGCTGGCGCGGGACTATGAGCGGCTGGCTGAGACCTTGCGAGGCTGGCACTGGTTGGCTTTCTCGATTCTGATGACGGCGAAAACTGTGGAGCTTTTACGAACAGCTAGTTAGCAGGCTCTAGGCTTCGGTCAACCCGAGGCGAAACGGGGTTTTCTGTCCTGCCAGGGCAATTTCACGGGCTTCCATCGGAGCCCATGAAAGCCCCAGCACGGCCCTGTAGGCGCGAAGCGCCTGGTCGCGCTGGCCATGCACATCGGCCAGCTGCCCGTAGCGGGCCAGGGTGTAGCCGGGCAGGTAGGCGGGGTCCTGAAAGTCGCTGTGAACCAGTTGCTCCAGGAGTGCATAGGCATCCCCGGCTTGTCCGGCGGCCAGGTAGATCTGCGCCGCGCAGTAGAGGGCTTCGGGGCCTTCTACTTCCTGCAACTGCTGCAACAAAACCGCCCAGTCGTCCGACTCGTTGAGTTGCCAGGCCCTATCCAGCACGCTGCGCTGGCGCTCCGGCTCGGTGGGGGTGTGGGGGCCCAATAACAGGCGTTGCTCCGGCAACAGGTGCTCCAGGAGCAAGGGGTACTCGAGCACATCCACCAGCACCGCCACACGCCCCTGGGAGCCCCGCAAGCGCTCGGCCACCTCTGCCATACGCTGCCGCCGGAAGCCGGTGGCCGGGCCTTCACCAAAGGCCTGCACGTAGCCCTGATGGTAGGCCCAGAGCACCTTGAGCACCATGTCCTGGGCAAAATCCTCCGGGGTACGGGGGGTGCTGAGTAGCCATTGCAGGCGCTCCTCGAGGGCCTGCACCTGGCTCAGGGCCTGCTGACCTTTAGGATACTGGCGCAGGGCTTCGCGGAACTGCTCGGCCTCGGCTTTGAGGTGAGCCTGGCTATCGAGCGCTTCCACCGCCACCCTTGCCCTTTCGGCCCAGGGCAAAACATGAAAGAATGAGATCTCGTTCTGGTCGCGCCAGCTCTGCGCCGCCAGTTCCTCAGGGCTGTAAGAGGCCAGGACTATCTTCTCGGGCTGGTGCGCCTTGACCAGCTCAGCGACCGTCACCCCGTTGTAGCGCGGGTGCAGAATGTGAAAGGGGCCCAGCGTAGGAATGACCAAGACCGACACGCCCGGTATTCTAGACCTCCGAGACCGTAACTACCGTTTCGCAATGCTCAATGGCTGGTTCGTGCTGTTGGGCGACGCTTTTTTTAATGGTTCTATCGTCCTGGCTTCCTTTGCCGCCAAGCTGGGCGCACCCAACTGGGTTATTGGGCTCCTGCCTTCGCTCTTGAATGCGGGTTCCATGGTGCCCCAGGTGTTTATTGCCCCCTATGTGGCCCGCCTGCCAGTCAAGGTTGCCCTCTACCGGCGGATGGCCTTGCTGCGGGTAGCCAGCCTGGGCCTGGTGGCGCTGGGGGGGTTTGTGCTGGGCCAGCGCCCTGACCTGTTGCTATGGGTGTTTGCCATCGGGCTCGCCCTTAATGGCTTTTTCACCGGATTCTCGAGCCTGCCCTTTTGGGAAGCCATTGGCAAAACCATCCCCATGGAACGCCGCAGCGGGCTTTTTTCGGCCCGCAACCTGGTGGGGGGTGCGCTGGCTTTTCTGGCGGGCTTTCTGGTGCGCTTCATTCTGGAACTACCACTGGCTTTCCCCTACCCCTATGCCATTCTGTTCGCACTGGGCACCCTGGCCTTTGCCTATGGCTGGCATGTGTTTGGCCTGATGGACGAACCACCCGACAAAGAAATCCGTACCGAGCGCATCTCGCTCAGCCTGCCGTTCCGCGACTTCTATTTTCGCCGCTTCTTACGGGTGCGCATCCTGCTGGTAGTGGCCAGCATGGTCGAACCCTTCTACGCAGCCTATGCGGTGCGGGTGCTTGGCCACAAAGGGGAGATTGGGGTGTACCTGATGGTTTATACGCTATCCTCGGTGCTCTCCAACCTGCTGTGGGTGCGGATTTCCCGGCGCTACGGCTCGCGCAGCCTGATCCTGATTGGCGCAGCGCTGGGCGCCCTGGCCCCCCTTCTGGCGCTGTTGCTGCCCAGCTCGGCTTTCTGGATGGTGTTTGTGTTGCAGGGGGCTTATCTGGCCGCCATTGGGGTGGGCACCTCCACCTACCTGGTAAACCTGGCCCCCACCGATGCCCGCAGCTCGTATATTGGCCTGTCCAACACCATCGTGGGCCTGCTGGCCTTTTCGCCGGTGCTGGGAGGCTTGCTGGCCGACCGCGTGGGGTATGTGGGGCCGATGGTAGTAGCGACCATCTGTTATGCCTGGGCCCTGTACGCAGGTCGTCGGTTGAAGCTGCTCGAGGGGGTGCAGCCACGCTAAGTAATGCGTAATCACGGTGCCGATGGTAGCCAGTTAAAAGCCCTTACAGCATGGAAGCCTGCAACCATGCTCAGGCATCTATCTAAAGTATCTCGCCTCTCGTGCACCAGAACTACTCCACTGCCGAGATTAAGCCTTGGACAAAGCCCTGGTATGGCATATGATTTGCGGGGTCACGATGGAACCCAACCCAGGCATTCCGGCTAAATTTCGCAACCTACTGTGGGGGCAGAGCAGCGTCACCTTTGGGGCTGTGGTGCTGGAAGTGGCACTGCCACTGCTGGCTGCGGTCACCCTGAGCGCCAGCCCTGCCCAGATGGGCTTGCTGGCAACCCTGCAAACCCTGCCCTGGCTGGTCATTACCCTGTTTGCGGGGGTCTGGATAGACCAGGGTTCGCCCAAGCGCATCATGACCTGGGCCAACTATGGGCGGGGTGTCTTGCTGCTAAGCATCCCGCTGGCGGGGTGGCTGGGCTGGCTCAGCATCGAGTGGTTGTGGGTGGTGGCTTTTGCCTATGGCATGCTGCGGGTGTTCTTCGACCTTTCGGTGAGCGCTTTTGTGCCCAGCATCGCCGAGCGCGAGCAGCTAGTGGCAGCCAATAGCCAGCTCGAGAGCAGCCGCCAGGTTGCTACCGTCGCGGGGCCTGGGGTGGCCGGCTTGCTGGTACAGGCGGTTGGGGCGCCCCTCACCGTTATGCTCAATGCCCTGCTGTACTGGGTCTCAGCTTTTCTGATCAACCGCATCCCCAGCAACGAGACCCAGAAGGTGCGCAGCCCCAAGCTGATTTTCAGCGAGATCGGCGAGGGCTTGCGGCTGGTTTTTGCCGACGCCTATTTACGCGCTCTGGTGCTGTCCAGCGCGACCTTTAACCTGCATATCGGGATGCTGGCAGGCCTCCAGATTCTGTTCTTCAGCCGGGTACTGGAGATCCCGCCCGCCTGGATTGGCCTCATCTTTGGCGTGGTGGGGCTGGGTGCCCTTATCGGCGCCCTCACCGCCTCCCGTTTCACCGCCTGGCTGGGCACCGGCGGAATCATCATCCGAATGCAGCTAATCTCCTCGCTCACCGGGGTAGCCTTCGCCCTGGTAATGGCCCCGCCCCTTGTGGCCGCCATCCTGGTTAGCCTGATTTTGTTCATGAAGGCGGTCTCGACGGTGGTGCGTAATGTCAACGCGGTGAGCATCCGCCAGGCCCGAACCCCCAAGCACCTGCTGGGGCGGGTGGGTGGTACCAGTCAGTTTGTGGGCATCGGGCTGGGCTCGTTAGGTGGCATTCTGGGCGGGTTGCTGGCTGAATGGCTGGGCATCCGCGAGGCTACCCTCATCGCCGGACTGATTGCCATGCTTTCCTTCACCTGGCTGTTCTTCTCCCCCATCCGCAGCCTGAAAGATCTGCCGGAACCCCTCGAGGGTTAATCCTCGAAATAACCCTGGAAATTTAACGAAAAAAGTGGAGGGCGTAACGCCCTCCGTAACACTACCGCTTTGGGTCAAGTGGTTGATTTAGTCGTTCCAGATGAGGATTTTACGAGCAACTTTTGTCATGTTCTTCCTCCTGGTTGTAACGATACCTGAGCAGGTAACGGTTGTAAACCCCTTGACAAACTGTCAAGTTTGTGCATTCAAATAAATAGCTTTACTTTATACTAAGTATATTTTTATATTTTGCCCCTCGGCTTTAGAGATAAAGCGATGGCTTTGGGTTTTTTAGAACAGCCTCTCCAAAAAATTATACCGGGTTTATTTTTGGCCCAGTCTGTGGACTATTAAGATTTGAAGCCACCTCGAGCCCCTATTCCCCCTAAAACTGCCTCGACAGGGCAACACAAAAACACAATCTCGGGTAGGGACTAAAGACACCTGCCAGACTAAAGGAAACGAGTTTTGCTTCGATGCTGGCTAAGCAATCCGGATTATTGGCTGGGGGTGCTACCGAAAACGGCTCTTTCAGGGACACCCAAGACACGAACGAGAATGGCAAACAAAAACCCCTCTCCCGCTGGGTGAGGGGAAAAGGTCGAACGGGGTCAACAGGCTTTTGAGGTATCTCCACGATTTGACTCCCACCCCGCACAGACGTACACTTCTAGGCAAGATGAGGTCTCGGCAGACTACTAGACCTGGGGGGAACTTCTAGCCTGAGGGCGATGGAGGTTCTCCCGGCTCGTGGTTAAAGGGCCGGGATTTTTTTTGAGGTGACTATGAACGCAGTGCTTCCCGACGGACGAAAACTGGAACTGAAGCCCGGCGCCACAGCAGCCGACGCGGCCAAAGCCATTGGCCCCGGCCTGGCCAAGGCCGCAATTGGGGCCATTGCCAATGGCGAGCTTTACGACCTGCTCAAGCCCCTGCCCGATGGGGCCGAACTCCGCATTCTGACCGAGCGCGACCCAGAGTATGTGCAGCTTTTCCGACATACCCTGGCCCACGTGATGGCCCAGGCCGTGCGCGAGCTGTACGCAGAGCGGGGTTTTGCGCCGGAGCAGGTCAAGCTGGCCATCGGGCCGGTGATCGAAAACGGCTTTTATTACGACATCGACGCCCCCGAGCCCCTCCGCGAGGAGGACTTGCCGGTAATTGAGGAAAAGATGCGGGCTATCGTGGCGGCCAACCTGCCCCTGGAGCGCTTTGTGCTGCCGCGCGAAGAGGCCCTGAAACGCTTTGCAGGTATTGACCCCTACAAGACCGAGCTGATTCAGGACCTGCCCGAAAACGAGGAGCTGAGCTTTTACAAGCAGGGCGACGAGCAGTTTGGCTTTACCGACCTGTGCCGGGGGCCCCACGTGCCCAGCACAGGCCGCATTCCCCCGCACTTCAAACTGACCAGCATTGCCGGGGCCTACTGGCGGGGCGATTCGAGCCGCCCCATGCTCCAGCGCATCTACGGCATTGCCTTCCGCACCAAGGAAGAGCTGGACAACTACCTCTGGCAGCAGGAGGAAGCTAAACGCCGCGACCACCGCAAGCTAGGGGCGGAGCTTGACCTTTTTACCATCAGCGAGGAGGTGGGCAAAGGGCTGCCCTTGTGGCTGCCGCGGGGGTCGTTTATCCGGCGGCAGATGGAAGACTACATGTACCACAAAGAGCAGGAGTACGGCTACCACTACGTCTACACCCCGCACATTGCCAGCGCAAAGCTCTACTACACCTCTGGCCACCTGCCCTACTACAAGGACGACATGTACGCCCCCATCGAGATTGAGGGTGAGGAGTACTACCTCAAGCCGATGAACTGCCCGCACCACCACATGATCTACAAGGCCCGACCAAAGAGCTACCGCGACCTGCCACTTCGGCTGGCCGAGTTTGGCACGGTGTACCGCTTCGAGCTTTCGGGCACCCTCTCGGGTCTGACGCGGGCCCGGGGCTTCACGCAAAACGACGCGCACATCTACTGCTCGAGGGCGCAGGTGACCGAAGAGTTCATCAAGGTAATTCAACTGTTCGACGAGGTGTACCGCGACTTTGGCATCTCGGACTACTGGTTCCGCCTCTCGCTCCCGGACTTCGAGCACAACCCCGAGAAGTTTGGCGAAGAAAACGACAACTGGCGCGACTCGATTGCGGCCATCCGGGCGGCCCTCGAGCAAACCGGCGCCAAATACGTGGAGGGCATCGGCGAGGCCACCTTCTACGGCCCCAAGCTGGATGTGCAGATCCGCAGCGTGCTGGGCAAGGAAGATACCATCGCTACCAACCAGCTCGACTTTATTGTGCCTGAGCGGTTTGGCCTCGAGTTCACCAACGAGCGTGGCGAGAAGGAAACCCCGGTGGTCATCCACCGTGCCATCATGGGCAGTTTCGACCGCTTTTTTGCGTTTTACCTCGAGCACACCGCTGGCGACTTCCCCCTGTGGCTCTCACCCATCCAGGCCGTAATTGTGCCCATCTCGGATCGGCACCTCGAGTACGCCCAGCAGGTAGCCGCCCAGATGCGCAAAGACAAACTGCGCGTGGAGATAGACAGCCGCCCCGAGCGCATGAACGCCAAAATCCGCGATGCCGAACTCCAGAAAATCCCTCTGATTCTGGTGCTGGGTGACAAGGAAGCCGAAGCAGGCACGGTAAACCTGCGCGAGCGGCATGTGAAGGAGCAGCGTACGTTAGGTATTGCGGAGCTGATAGGGGAGATGAAGGGGCGGGTGGAGGCGAAGCGCTAAAGCTTTACTCTTCAAAATCTGGCATGGCTTCCATCTCGGCCCTAAGGCTTTACCCCTACCCTTGAAATGGGCGTGGGTCTCCGCTAAACAACTCGGAAACTTTACAGGTGAACCCCGGTAGCAGGTCGGGGGCCTCGAGGCTGTCGTCCTCCTTCAGCGTCCGGGCCAGCCCATCCGCGGTGTGTACCACAACTTGCCGTCTGCGTGGGTAGATCACCCATAC
>CAZIXH010000188.1:0-3268 GCA_964543055.1 uncultured bacterium | reverse complement strand
CGTGTCGGGGTGGCCTCCCTCGCACTGAATGGGCTATTGGACTGGGTGGGTGCTCCCTTGCTGGAGGTGTTGGGCAAGGGCTGGAAGGTCTCGCGCACGGCGGACTGGATCCCGGTCTGGGAGAACGACCACCTCACGGTGACGCTACTGGCCCCTTTTGGTGAACGAGGGCTGGCGCTGCGTTTGGAGCCCCGCACCCCAGGGCCCATTCAGGTGGCCGGCAACCTGGAATACCTGGGCCTGCGGCGTTTTAAGGAAGAGAAGCTCGAGGCGACCTTTCCCTCCACCCACGACGGCTGGACGGGGAGTTATGTACTCGAGGCCCGCACCGAGCGCACCCTGCTGGCCCTGGGCTTGCAGGCCGACACCGCCCCCAGCCGGGCCGAGTGGGGGCCACAGTTCGTACTCGAGTGGGCCTCCGGCCCGGTCACGCTCTATCTGGGGCTGGCCCTCGAGGCCGACGGCGCCCGCACCACCGCCCTGCACCTGCGCCGGGTGGGCTGGGAGACGCTTCTACGCAAAACCCTGCACAAGCTGGCCCTGCTTTCCACCAACTACACCGGCCCGCTCTACGAGGTCTACCGGCGGCACCTGATTTTCAGCTACTTCTACGCCCAGGCCAACACCCTGGAGGGCGAGCCGGTGCTGCTGACCTCACGCAGCCCGCACTACTACGTCTCGGGGGCCTACTGGGCGCGGGACGGGCTTTTGTGGTTCTTTCCGGCCTTGCTCAAGGCCGACCGCAAGCGGGCCAGGGAGGTGCTCAGGGCGGTCTTCCACCGCCATGCCCGCTGGCCGGGGGAACACGCCCAGTACCTGAGTGGGCCGCCTTTGTATCCGGGCTTCGAGCTTGACCAGGCCGCAGCCTATCCCCTGGCCTTGGCCCGCTACCTGGAAGCAACCGGCCCCAACCCCGATCTCGTCGCCGAGTTGCGCGAACCGCTGGAATGGGTGTTTGAGCGTGTAGCCCAGGAGAAACACCCTTCCCTGCCGCTCTACCGCACCTTCCTCTCGCCCACCGACGACCCTGTGCCAGAGCCCTACCTGACCTACGATAACGCCCTGTGGGCGGTGGCCCTGGAGCGCCTGTCTCCCTACTGGCGGGAGCCCGAAACGCTCAAACACGAGGCCCGCGCCCTGCGCGAAACCCTCTATCGTCAGGCCGAGCGCAACGGGCGTTTTGTGTTTAGCTTTGAGCCGGGGGGCTCCCACACCTTTTCCGACGAGCCGGCGGGCAGCCTGCTCTTGCTGCCGCACCTGGGCTTTTGCAACCGCCAGGACCCCGTGTGGCAGGCCACCGCACTCTGGATTCTGGGGGACGACAACCCCCACCACTACAAAGGGCGCTTTCCCGGCGAGGGCTCGGCGCACTTTCCCTTCCCCTCGGGCTTTGGCCTGGCCAACCGGATTTTGTCGGGGCTGATGCGGCCTGCGGGGGATGCCCTGATGGTGCTCGAGCAGGCTCCCCTCGACGCTGGCTACGCCTGCGAATCGTTCGACCCCCAGAGGGGGGTTGGTCGAACAGGGGCAGGCTTTGCAGCCCTGGCAGGTTTTATCGCGTATGCGCTCTCGGCCAGCAAGACCGGAGGGATGCCCCCCCAGCCTTAGGCCACCAGCCCCATCAAGAGCAGCATCACCACCGTGCCCACCAGGGCTGTAATCAGCGCCGCCCGGCGCGTCTTGCGGATGAAGAGCGCCAGTCCGAACCCCGTTAGCGCCACCAGCAGCAAGAAACCACCCGAAAAATCAATCAGCCAGCCCCAGACCGGCCCCGCGTCGTGCCCCCGGTGCAGGTCGTTGAGCACCGACACCGGGCCCTGGGTCACCACCTTCAGGGTGTAGCTGCCGTCAGCCCGGTTGATGAAGGCGTCGGCGGCATAGGCCGGGCCCCGGAAGCTGATGGAGGCTTCCTGATCGTCGGCGCGGGTATCGCTAACGTAGCCTTTCAGCCCGTGGCTCTTTCTCAGGGTTTCTGCTGTCTGGAGCCAGTTCACCTGGCCCTCCTGCTGCCAGTCGGGCGGGAGTACGCCCCGGTAGTCTTTTTCGGTCTGGGCAGTGCCAAAGGTCCACTCGGGGTGGTTCAGGGTGATGCCGGTGGCCGCAAAGAACAGCACCACCAGCAAGCTCAGCATCGAGGCATACAGGTGGATTGTGCGAAAGGCCTGATACACCGAGCTCTTGCAGAAAAGTCTGCTGCGTTGCATGGGAAGTTCAGCCTTGTTTAGCATACGTGAGCTTCACCTCCTTTAGTTCGCCGCCGGGCGAAAAGCTGCGGTTGAAGGGAGCCCCGGCCAGGGTTAGCTTCTCGCGGAACAGCTCATAAGGGCCGTTCTCGCGCACCAGCTCGATGCAGACGAAATACTCGCCCTGAGGCTGGGGCTGGCCTTTCTCGTCCTTGCCGTCCCAGACCAGGGTGTAGCGGCCTGGCGGACGGGTGGGGCCGGAGGTGGTGCTTTCCAGGCTGCCGCTGCGATACCAGCGACGCAGGTCGGGCAACCAGCGGGTACCCTTGGAGCCCTGGTCGAACCATAGCGCCAGGGTACGCAGCATGAGGCCCTGGGCGTTTTCGATCCAGACCGCAATGTAAGGCCGACGGTAGCGGGTACTGGTAGGGGCTACAAACTCGAAGGCAACCTCGAGCTGCATGCCTGCAGGCCAGCTCTGGGCCTTTCCCCGTCCCATCCAGAGGGTGAGGGCCAGGGCCAGGGCCTGATACAAAAGACCGCGACGACTGATGAGGCTCGTTTTCATACAACCCTCCTGAGTGGGGTCTCGAGCAACAAATCAAAAAGACGATTGGTAAGGATTGAGCCATCCTGCCGCACCACCAGGCAGCCCACCTCACAGGCATCGGCCAGGGCCTCGGTCTTCGGCCAGGGCAGCACGCAAAAGGCCGTTGCCAGCACATCTGCGGTAGCGGCATCGGGGGCGACTACCGTGGCCTGCACCACTTCGCTAACCCTCTGGCCTGTGCGCGGGTCAAAGAGGTGCCTGCCGCGCTGGGCTACACCGCTGGTAGCAAGCCCCCGGTTGCAAAGCCGGACAGTGGCGAGGGGCGGATGGTTGTCGGCTTTGGAAAAAGGATGGGCAATGTGAACCGCAACGGAACCGGCTCCGTAGTGCCGCATATCCCCTCCCAGGCTGACCAGCCCCTCCTTTGCACCCGCTCGCTGTGCAACCAGAGCGGCCTGGTCGGCAATACGACCCTTGGCCAGGGCATTGAAACCATGCGGGAGGCTGGTGCGCTTGCGAGGGAAGCCATCCTGCC
>CAZIXH010000187.1:0-5058 GCA_964543055.1 uncultured bacterium | reverse complement strand
TCGGATGTTATAAAGGACCACCCCCGCGCACCCCGGCCAGGAGCACCCCGGCCAGGAAGGCCCCCCCGATGGGGGCCAGACCAATGGTGGCGGCCAGCGCCGCCAGCCCCACCCCCACCAGCAGGGCAAAGCCGAAGGGGTTGCCCAGGGTGAAGCGGGGCAGCGAGACCCGCCGCAGCCAGGGCACCAGCAGCATGGCCCCGCCCACAAACAGCACCGAGAGCAGGGTGATGCGCAGCGCCACCGCCAGCTCGAAGGTGCCGCTCTGGGCTACCCCGTTCACCACCGCCAGCACAATCAGGCCCAGCACGTCGTCAATCACCGCCGCCCCCAGAATAATGCGGCTGTAGTTGCGCGAAAGAACCCCCAGCTCCAGGAGCACCCTGGCCGTAATCCCCACGCTGGTCGCCACCAGCGCCGTACCCAAAAACAGCGCCGGAAGTTGGGCAAAGCCAATGCTCAGCCCGAAAAAATACCCCCCCACAAAGGGAAATGCCACCCCCAGCACCGCTACCAGGAAAGCTTCCTTGCCCACCGCCAGAATGTCGCGCAGGCGGGTCTCGAGGCCCACCATAAAGAGCAGGAAAATGGCCCCCAGTTCGGCCAGAAACTCCAGAATCTCACCGTCGTGTACCAGGCCCAGTAAGGCAGGCCCCACCAGCACACCCGCCAGCACCTCGCCAATCACCACCGGCTGTTTGAGGCGGGCAAACAACCAGCCCACCAGTTGCGCGGCCAGCAGAAGGAAAAAAACCTCGACCAGATGCCCGATACCGTGCATCAGTGCCCCCGTACAAACAAACGCAAGAAGTCGGAGCGGGTCAGGGTGCCCAGCACTTGCCGATGCTCGTCCACCACCAGCACCCGCCGGTACTGCCGGTCTTGCAGCATCAGACCCAGGGCTTTTTCGATGGGGTCGTCGGGGCCTACCATGGCCACCTCGGTACGCATCAGGCGGTGGACCGGGGTGTTCTTGTAACGCTCCACCAAACGGTCAAACGAGCCGGGGTCTACCCACTCGTCCAGAAAGCGCAGGGCCTCCACATCCGAAAAGGGCACCTTTTGCGGCTCGGGTAGCATCTGGTCGATCTCGAGCAACCCCACCACCTCGCCCGCGTCCCCCACCACCGGCAAACCCCCCAGGCGGTGCTCGAGCATCCGCTCGGCAGCCACATACAGGGTTTCGTTCTTGTGCACCGTGTAGGGGCGCAACCCCATCAGATTTTTGACCTGCATGGGGGGATTGTATCCAACCGTAGCAGGGCGAAAAGTCCCAAACATGAAATGGGTGATAAAGTTCCCAATTCCGCTTATGGGCTGGCTAAGCTGGGCCTTCACGTTGGCTGCGTAGCGTAGGGGACGAGGCCAAGACTCTCTTGGCTTTTCAAAGTTTGGTTCAAAAAGGAGGTTTTCATGCAAAAAAGCCGACTCGCCATTTTTACCCTTGTAATCACCGCATTCTTTGGTGTGTTCGCGAGCGCACAGACCCAGTTTCGGGATGTCCCGGCGGGGCACTGGGCCCGCCAGGCCGTGGAGTTTGCCGTGCAGTGCGGTCTGATTGAGGGGTTCCCGGATGGCACCTTCCGGGGCAACCAGAACCTGACCCGCTACCAGGCCGCCCTGATTTTCTTCCGCCTCTACCAGACCAACCGCCTCGAGACCACCCGGCCCGAGTGCCGCCTGGCCGTCGAGCGGGGAGCCCAGGAGGTAGCACCCGAGCTAGAGCAGCTTCGGCAGCGCTTTGCGGCTTTGGAGCGCACCAGCCAGGATCAGGCCGGTAAGCTGGCCGCCCTCGAGGCCGAGGTCAAGCGGGCCATCGAGACCAGCCAGCGGGCGGCAGCCCTCGAGCAGCGTCTGGCGGCCCTCGAGCAGCAGGTTCAGCGGCTGGCCCAGGCCCCACAACCTGCTCAGCCAGCCCAGCCAGCAGGCCCCACTCCGGCGGAACTCCAGACCCGCATCGCGGCCCTCGAGCAGCAGGTCCAGCGCCTGAGCCAGGCCCCGGCGGCGCCCACCGCGCCCCAGGATGCGGTTGCCCTCGAGCGCCGCATCGCCACGCTGGAAGAGCAGATTCGCAACCGTCCCGATGCCGCCCGCGTGGCGGCGCTGGAAGAGCAGGTACGCGGCCTCAGCAACCAGGTCACCACCCTGCAAGGCCAGGTGAGCGAGCTGCGCCAGCAGGCCCAGCAACCCGCTCCTGCACCCCAGCCCCAACCTCAACCCCAGCCACAGCCTGAAGTACGGCCCGTGGCGCCGGTCACGCCCACCGCACCCAGGGGTCGCAACCTCTACTTTGGTGCTGGCGCCGCACTGGGCATCATCCCCCAACCTGCGGGCGGCATCTTTAGTTCCAATAACCTGGCCGTCAGCGGAATGCTGGGTGTACGCGAGGTCTTCCTGGGCTTTGGCCTGCGGGCCGGCCTGGACTACAACCTGGGCACCCAGGCCCTGGGCATCGAAGCCTACCTGACCCGCCATTTTGGGAGCGGGCTCCTGAGCCCCTACCTGGGCGTGGGCGCTCGCTTCCTGCCCGCCCTGGCCAACCCCATCTACGGCACCGCCGCCGTAGGGCTCGATATCAACCTGTTTGGCCCGCTGGGCCTGTTTGTGGAAGGCAACCCCCGCTTCGAGCAGGGAGGCAACTTCGGCTTGGGTGCCCGTGCAGGTTTGAAGTTTAATTTCTGAGCTAGAGCGCTCTTCACATATTTTCAACCATCCAGCCTCCAAAAGGCTTTGTCCTGGACAGAACAGTGGCCGCCGGGATGGGCGGCCACGTCTGTGAAGAGCGCGATTTCGCCTGCTCAGTGAAGAGCCCTCAAAACGAGGGCTCTTTCTTTTAAGGGCCAGTTTGAACCGATGGGAGCGGGGGCTTTGACTATAATTTGCTAGATGCGGGCTTTTCTGGGGTGGTTCATTGTCGCCTTGAGCGGGTTCTTCGTGATTGCGGCCATTGGCGACCTGGTTTCGGGCACTTCAGGGGAAGCTGGGCCTGGAGTGGTGGCGGGTCTGGCCGTGTTTTTTGCCATTGTGGGGGTGCTGGGTTATCGCCTGGCCATCAGCAAAACACCCCGAAGCATTGCCCAATCGCCAGAGCAACGCATCCTGGCCCTGGCCAAACAGCTCCAGGGTCGGGTGACCCTGGCCGAAGTGGTGCTGCATTGCCAGCTCGAGGTCGAGCAGGCCCGCAGTTTGCTGAAAGAGATGGTACGCAAGGGGCTGGCCGAGCTCCACCTGAGCGATCAGGGCGACGAGGTGTTCATGTTTGGCGGATTTGCCCCCGAGACCAAGGAAACCGCTAAAGACCCCCTGGATTGAGGAACAACCAAGCCGGTGGCTGATAGCTGAAAGCCCAAGGCCGAAGGCTGAAAGCTGAGAGGCTGATGCTTTGAGCGCAAAGTCAATCGTTGCAACAACAGCAATGAAGCCTGCGTCTTGACCTAAGCTGAGACCGAACACAACGCAGGCCGGTAACCGGACTCGCCTCCATCACCGAAGGCCGGTTTATTTGTCCTTGCAAAAACCTGATGTTTGTATTATGTAATATACATAATCACTGAACCACCTCAGTGAGCACATCCCCTGCACCCCGGAGGTTTCTATGGGCATCCGCTACCTGTTCCTGGACATGAATTCCTACTTTGCCTCGGTGGAGCAACAGCTCAGGCCCGAGCTGCGCGGCAAGCCGGTAGCGGTGGCGCCCATGCTGGCCGAGACCACCTGCTGCATTGCCGCGAGCTACGAGGCCAAGCGCTACGGCATCAAGACCGGGACGCTGGTACAGGATGCCCGGCTTTTGTGCCCTGGGCTCGAGGTGGTCGAGGCCCGCCCCAAGGAGTACATCCGCATCCATCACCAGATTCTGCGGGCGGTAGACACGGTGTTGCCCGTGGAGGCCGTCCTCTCGATTGACGAGCTGGTCTGCAAGCTGATGGGCCGGGAACAGGAGCCCGCCGAGGCCCTGCGGCTGGGGGAGCAGGTCAAACAGGCCATCTACCGGCACGTGGGCGAACAGCTTCGCTGTTCGGTGGGCCTGGGGCCCAATCGGTTTTTGGCCAAGGTAGCCGCCGAGATGCACAAACCCGATGGTCTTACCCTGTTGCGGCTAGCCGACCTGCCCCATCGGCTCTACCCCCTGGCGCTGCGCGACCTGCCTGGCATTGGCCCCGGTATGGAGCAACGCCTGTTCAAACACGGCGTAACCACGGTGGAACAGCTCTATCAGCTTTCCGTGCTGCAACTCTCGCAGGTCTGGGGCAGCCGGGTACATGGCTTTGCCTGGTGGCATCGCCTGCGGGGGGCCGACCTGCCCGAGACCCCCACCAGGCGGCGTAGCCTGAGCCATTCCCACGTGCTGCCACCGGTGTTTCGCAGCGAGGCCGGAGCCCGCGCCGTACTGTCCAGACTGGTACACCGGGCCGCGGCCCGTCTGCGCCACGAAGGCTACTGGGCCGGTTCCGTAGCCCTGTTCGTGCGCTTTCTGGACGGCGGCGCAAAGCGCAAATGGGACAGCTTTATGCGCATCCAGCCCAGCCAGGACACCCTGACCCTTCTGCGCGTGGCCCTGCGGCTATGGGAACAAAAGCCGGAGGGCACCCCCTTCAAGGTAGGCATTGCCCTGGGCAGCCTGATTCCCGAGCAGGAGCTGGGCTGGCCCCTCTTTGAGTCCGACCAGAAGCTGATGCGGCTGGCCCAGGCCATGGACCGGGCCAACGGCAAGTACGGCCCTCAGGCCCTCTACTTTTTGGGCATGCACCGCACCGAGCAAAGCGCCGTCACCCGCATTGCCTTCAACCGCATCCCCGATCTGGATTTGCCGGATATTTAGTACACTGTCGTTAGGACATCCATACACTTCCACAGATATCTTGGAAGTCTTTTGGTCATTGCGAGCATCCGCAGGATGCGAAGCAATCCAGCTCGCCCTTCCCGGCCGATGAGTTGGCTAGAATCTACAAACCACCTTACCCAAATCAGGCACTGCGGTTATGTTTAGAGCATGAACCGCCGTGCATACCCCTCGGACGTCAGTGATGAGGAATGGGCCCTGGTGCTGCCCTATCT
>CAZIXH010000186.1:0-3227 GCA_964543055.1 uncultured bacterium | reverse complement strand
AGTTCTGGCTAAACCCGGTGGCCCGGCTTACCGCCAGGGTGCTGGGGCGGTTCTCCCGGGTCTGCTGGGCGTACAACCAGATCACCTGCCAGCGGGTCTTCTCCTTGGCATCCTTGCAGCGACGGTAGCGCTGTTCGAGTTACTCCAGGCTCAGGTGGGGGTGTAGGGGTATGGCTTTGCTCGGCATGCATTATTATCTACATAGATTTGGTATTACATCTTTAATAGGTTTTATGTTAACTTACCCATTTATTAATATAAAACATATTAAGACTATTGACATTTAATAGAATATATATTAAAGTTCTATTCAGCAGAGGTGAAATAGTTCTCGGAGGAATGTAGAGAGGTGGATTTATGAGAGACTTTCGCCCCAGTAAGTTCCGACCCAGCAAGCACGCAATAGACCGCTATCGTGAGCGCTTTGGTGTATCCACAGATAGAGGCGCAGAAAACGCGCTCCTGAAGATTGCCAGAAGAATTGAACGCAAAATGGAACTACCAAAAGCCGCCAGGGATTATGCTTATCAGCGGGCGTATCAAGTTGGTAACGTCGTGCTTCTTGTCAACATCAAAGACAAGACAATCATCACCTGCTATCCAGGGAAAAAATGAAACTATGGCCAAGAAAACAGTAGGGGTCTACTTAAACCAGTATCACTGGCACACGGCTGCGCGAATGGTTAGGCAAGCCCTAGACGGTGCTGGAGATTTACAGGGATTCATATCATTTATTGAGTCTACAGCGCTAGAGATCAAGCAAACGGATTTAGTCTCCTCATCGATCAGCAAAGACTGGATGACGGAATGGAAGCAGATGAGTGAAAAGCGCATGCCCCGGAAAAGCGCAGAAGATGAAGAGTGGGATTTAGCATTCCCCCCTGAGGTTAATGGCATTTGGACAGATCTTCCATACAGCATAGGGGAATATGTGGATTTTTTCGAAAATTTGCAAACGAAAATAGATATTGAGCCCAAATTCATCCACTTGCTTGGCTTGTATATATTGAAGGTGATTAGCCCCGATGTAATGGCGGCATTTACTCCTGAGAACAAACGATCCGTTCAAATTCCAGGCGCCGTTCTGGATCTTTCGGCTTTGCTCA
Organism: uncultured bacterium; assembly: GCA_964543055.1. GTDB lineage: Bacteria > Deinococcota > Deinococci > Deinococcales > Thermaceae > Meiothermus. Next base: position 2,121 of record CAZIXH010000186.1, on the reverse strand, counting down.
AACTTTTCAGGGAAGATCCGAGTGCAAGGTCTATTAGTCCATTCACAATGGTTTGGACTAGGGATAAGCTGCATATTTATCCACCAGGAACAAGGCTTGAGGCAAGCCAGAGCTTATATTTGGATCCGACCGCACATCGTTATTTTGTGGAAGTGTTTGGAACGGAAGGGTTGGGGATAATTGTTGCTCAAACTTTGTATGCTCTTGCCAACCGGAGCAATCGTATCGAGAGTATCATAGGCTTTGACGCAGAGCTTTCGAGAATTTTATATCCTAACTTATCTTATGAAGCCCTTATCGGCGAAGATGTTCTCAGCGCAGAAGATGCGCTAGGGGTCTTTTTTTACCAAAAATATTTCCAAAAGACCGTTCCAGTTGTATCAAGGGAAGATTGGCTTGAAGTATGGCGATTACTTTTGAGTAGGATACTTTATCCTGAAAATCTTGCTGAAGTTGCTTACGAGAATTCATACTCTATTTCGAAAATAATCAGAGATGCTGCCAGCAGTCTCAAAAATGCTTTAGGCAGTCATGAGCCATCACTTGCTCTGTTGAGGGGGCTGTTTGAACTAGAAGATGAGATGCCAACACGTGCTAATCTTGCCAAAATACTTTCCCAGCTCGTTTCTACCCTTCCCCAAGAAGAGCTTATGTTTGCAGGAAAGGAAAACCATCCTAATCCTGTAGCTTTTCATGTTGCGCGACTTTTACAGGAGTACGCTCGTGAGGTTATGCCGAAGGCGATAGCGGGTCGAACAGAGCTCTCAGTGTTGTGTTCGCTGGCGCAGTTCCCTTATACCGAAGATCCACCAGAAATGGCTACACCAAGGGAGGTACTCGAAATTTGGTCAGGTAGAGAAGTGCGTATGCTGCCCTCAGGTGACTGGCTTATTGAAGGGGCGAGGGGGAAGGAATGGGTGCTTTCGAAAGAGGGAGTTAGAGATTGGTTGGTAGAACTTGCTGGCGCAATTGAGGGCGGATTTAGTGTAGGCGATTTCGATGTAGATTCCTTCCATAAATTGGGCTATTTTGAGTCTGAAAAGGCTATTTCTCTGAGAATCGGGCCGGAGTTCCTTGACTTTTTGTTGAATCGAAGTCCCTACGAAGAGCAGGGGGATGAGAAAATCTCCAATCGTCTATCGGCTCCATGGACTGAGCCAATCAAATACCTAATTGAATGGAATTTGATGACAGTAGATCGGGTAGAGTCTTGACCTTCTAATGAGTTCAGAATCCAGGGTGGAAGGTGCTTTTGACAAGGCCCCCCCTGGCTGATACAATCTCAACTTGCTGACCTGTCCCGAGTATCTGCTAGGCGGGTACGTTTGAGGGCAAGAATCCATGAACCCGCAGTTTTGCCAGATCGGCAAAGGGCGCACAAGTAGGTTCCGCTGGAACAAGGAGTCAGACCATGAACCGTGGTGCTTTGCTCAAAGTGGTAGAAAAGAAGTATACCCGTACCGACCTTCCCCAGTTCAAACCCGGCGATACCGTCAAGGTCAACTACAAGGTGGTGGAAGGCAACCGTACCCGCGTACAGGCCTACGAAGGCGTGGTCATCAAAATCAAACGCAATGGCTTCAACAGCGCCTTCACGGTACGCAAGATTTCCTTCAACGAAGGGGTAGAGCGGGTTTTTCCCTTCAACTCGCCCCTCATCGAGAGCGTGCAGGTGGTAAGCCGGGGCAAGGTGCGCCGCGCCAAGCTGTACTATCTGCGTGAGCTGCGCGGCAAGGCTGCCCGCATCCGTGGCGACCGCAAGCGCCTCAACGAGGATGTGGAAGCCCGGGCGGTGGCGGCCAGGGAAGCAGCCGAGGCCAAGGCTGCGGCTGATGCTGCTGCCAAGCAGGAAGCCGAGCGCGCCGCTGAGGCCAGTGAGGCGGTAGAGGAAAACAAGGCGTAATACCAAATCTGCTCAGAAAGGACCCAAAAGCGATATACAAGTCCCTCGGACGCGCCCCCTGGCGCGGCAAGTGAGGGGCGCGTTTAGCGCCGCGCACGCGCAGAGTTGGTATAAGATTCGTTGGGCCAGGCCGGAGTGGAGTACCCACTCCAGTTATCTTTTTCCTTTTCTCAGCCAGCGGCCTACCCGCCGCAAGAACCCCGGGATGGACTCCAGTG
>CAZIXH010000185.1:0-3926 GCA_964543055.1 uncultured bacterium | reverse complement strand
CCTTGCAGCGACTGCGGGTCATCGAGGAATCCACCGACGGCTTCTATATTGCCGAGCAAGACCTGAAGCTACGCGGTCCCGGCGAACTCCGGGGGGTGCGCCAGTCGGGGATGCCCGACCTGCGGCTCGGCGACCTGGCCTCCGACCAGGCCATCATCGAGGAGAGCCGGGCGCTGGCTAAGACCATTCTGGAGGCCGACCCCTACCTGGATAACCTCGAGCACGCCCTTCTGAAGCGCGAGCTTCAAGCCCGGGCCGAGGCCATTGGTTTCCGCGAGGTGATTTGATGACCGTATTACCCGAACAGGGCCAGATTTGCGTGGTGTGATACCACCTTTATTCGAACACACACCGTACGGGCCAGCCATATCAACGACCTACATACGTCTCGCAGAGCCTTTGGCTTTGAGCTTTCGGCTTTCAGCCCTGGGGTCGCCGAGTGTGGGGATTCATCGAAATTGAGTGTTTAGGTCAAGTTGGTGTGATGTTCCAGCAGAACCCACCCTGCACACGTAAACCCGTCCTCCAACCGAACTGCGGTAGCATAGCCCTATGACCTGGGTGTGGGTGGTGGCGCTCTTGGGGCTTCTGGTGTTGTTAGGTGTCGGGGTGTACTACTTGAGCAAACGAAACCCGCCCAGCAACCACCCAGCCTCAGACACCGGCAATTCTCAGCCGTATAACCCTTCGGTGTTTGTGGATATGGACGACAAACCGCCCATGGAGATTGACTTCGATGCTGGCATCAAAGCCAACCAGCGGGCGCTGTCCAAGAACCCCAGCAAAGACGAAGCTTCTTGAGGTTTTGTCAGCGCCACACTGACCCCAGACTGACCAAGCCGTCCTAGGGTAACGGTGTGGAGAGTTTACTGGTCGCACTGCTTTTGCTGGTAGTCACCCTGCCTGTGGTGGCGCTGGTCTGGCGGGGGATTCTCGAGAACAGCCCGGCGGATGAAGTGCTGGACTGATCGCGTTTCCCACAAACACTCCACACGCGATGCGGAGTGTTTTACCCAGAACAGCAAAACCCGCTGTTCTGGGTATTCGCGGGAACCGCTCTGAGCAGGGCAGGTTTTTGCCTGATACCGCATATCCAAGTCAGCCCTTCCACGCAGCGGCGATGGCGTTCCCGACTGCCCGCCGCAACTCCAGGATGCCGGTTTCCCGGTGTCGGCTGGGGTGTACGCGGTTGGTCAGCAGAACCCAGGCATAACCCCGCTCAAAATCCATCCAGACGCCGGTTCCGGTAAAGCCCGTGTGGCCCAGGGTCTGGCGGCTACACAGACTGCCGCCACTGTAGGGGGGATATGGAATCAGCCAGCCCAGGGCTCGCTCGGCGTGCTGGGGGCGGCGCATCTCCGCCAGGGCTGCCGGGGAAAGCACCTCGCCCTTCATCAGGCGGTGGACATAGGCCAGAATCCCCCGAAGGCTACCGAAAAGCCCTGCGTGTCCGGTAGCGCCCCCCAGGGCAAAGCAGTTCTCGTCGTGCACCTCGCCTTGCAAGATGCGTCCGCGCCAGGGGTCTTGCTCGGTTGCGGCGCAGTCGTCGGGGTGGGTGGGATTGAAGCAAAACCCCTCTGGAAGTGCGAAACGTGTCAGGTTCTGGCCCCGGACGCGCTCGAGCACCAGCCCCAGCAAAATGTAGCCGATGTCCGAGTAGAGGTGGGCACCCACCGGCCCCACCTCCCAGCGGTGTTGCAAAACCCGCTGCTTAAGGGTATGGGCCTCGCCGCCCCAGGTATAGATGGCCTCCCAGGCTGGCAGGCCCGAGACATGGGTAAGCAGTTGGCGCAGGGTGCGACGGGGTAACTCCGAGCCTTGCATCCAGGCCATCTCGGGCAGAAAGCGCGAAAGCGGGTCGTCCAGGTCGGCCAACCCCTCTTCCACCAGGCGAAGTATCTGGGGCACGGTAAAAAGTACTTTGGTCAGGCTGGCCAGGTCAAAAAGCGTGTCGGGGTCTACCGCATCCGGTTTGTGCAGATGCTTCACACCCGCGCAAAACATCTCCGTGGAACCGTCCAGATGCACCACCCCCAGCGCGGCCCCCGGAATCCGGCCCGATTCCACGGCATCTCTGGCAATTTGTGCGGCTTGCTCGAGCATGACTCATTCAGTCTATACCGCAATCTTGCCCGCCCAAACCATTGTCCCGTGGGGTTTGCCGTATGCTAAAAAGGTGACGCTCAGCAACACCTGGCCCCGCCACGGGAAAGTCACCCTCAAGCCCTTCACCGAAACCCTCACCGAAACGGAGTGGCGGCGGTTTTACGAGTGCTTCCGCGACCCCGAAATTGCCGAGTGGAACGGCAGCCGTCCGCTCAAAATGCCCCTCTGGCTCTTCAAGCGGGTGGTGATGGGGGAGGTCAGCCGGGGCGACCGCATGGGGTTTGGCATTCTGGACGAAAAGGGCGAGTGGCTGGGCACGGTGGAGCTCTATGAAATGACCCGCACCGAGGCCACCCTAGGTATTCTGATCGGGGCCAAAAACCGCTGGGGGCAGGGCTACGGCACCGACGCGGTCAAGGCGGTGCTGGAATACGCCTTCTGCACCCTGCGGCTTCAAAAGGTCAAGCTGCGCACCTACAAGCACAACCTTCGCGCCCAACGAGCCTTCGAGAAAGCGGGTTTCCGGCACGTGCCCACCCCGCCAGCACCTACCCCTCGCTTCAACTTTGGGCTGGCCCCCAAATCCGAGTTTGTGCCGATGGAAATAACCAGGGAAGATTGGGAGTGCTTCTGAGGCTTTGTACCCCTACCCCAAATCTATCCCCTGGGGCGCAACCATAGCGCCCCCCTGGGCGCCAGGGTCAGGCCGGGTTTGGGCTGGGGGTCGCCCCGAAGGGGCTCGAGCGGCCCAAATAGTGAAAGGGCAATCTCTAGCACCATCTGAGCGAAGTGTATCCCCAGGCAGGTGCGCTCCCCCCCGCCAAAGGGCAGGTAGCCCCAGGCCGGAATGCGCCCCTGGAAGCGCGACGGGTCGAAGACCAGGGGCCTTTCCCACAGGTCGGGGTGGCGGTGGGTCAGGTAGGGGCTGTAGAGGGCTAGTGCACCTCTGGGGATGAAGTACCCCTCGAACTCGAGCCCCCTCACCACCCTGCGGCTCCCGATGAAACCGGGCGGGTACAGGCGCAGGGTCTCCTTAACCAGCAGGGCATGGCCGGCCGGGTGGTGCCAGTCGGGATAACGCGCGGCGTGCCAGAGCGCCCAGGCCAGGGTGTGGGCGGTGGTATCGTAGCCTGCTGCCAGCCCGATCAGCACTTCGTCGGCGGGCAGATGGCCCGCCAGACCATACCCGGCGGCCTGCATCTCCCCTACCCGCCGCCGAACCCGTGCAAACAGCAGCGGACGCGGCAGCAGGGGGGCCGGAAAGGGCTTTTTGAGGGGGGCCAGGAACCGGGCCAGCTCGCCGCTGGGAAACCGGCCTTCAAAGTAGGCCACGTTCAGGCTGGTCTGCGCTACCTGCGAGGCCCAGGCGTTGGCCTCAAACTCGCCCCTGGGTTGTATTTCTTCCAGGGCGGCCCGAATACGCCCTTCCAGGCCCGCCAGCGCTTTGGCGTGAAAATAGGGGTTCAGCGCCTGACGCCTGGGCTTGTGCGCCGGGGCATCGGTGGTGATGATGCCACCGTTCAGGTACGGTGTCAGGCTGGAAAAACTGCCTTTGGAGTGGAAGGTTTCCAGGTCGGTGAGCAACCTTTTATTCCATTCGGGGCTATAGCCCACCACGGCCTTGCGGCCCAGGCCCAAACCGAAAACCGGCCCCAGGGCCGCCCCTTCCTCCAGCAGCGCCAAAGGCTCACCGGCCCAGCGCGGCAGATGGGCCAAAGGACCCCAGGGATAGCCTCTGGGCTGCGGCAGGGGCCGCCCCACAGCCACCCCCTCGAGCCTCAAGCGACCCCTCCCCTCTGCCTCGAGGCTCTGCTCAAAAG
>CAZIXH010000184.1:0-3782 GCA_964543055.1 uncultured bacterium | reverse complement strand
AGAGCGGGAGGTGCGGGCCTGGGTAGCTGAGCGTAACCGACGTCGGGTCACGGTGCGCTGGCAGTTCACGCTGCAGGATGCCCGGCAAAAGTTCGCCAAGAGGTATCTGGTGTAAAGGAAATAATACGACGATGTACTTAGAAAACCGTGAAAAGAACCTTGTTTGTCGGGGGAAAACGCTATTCTGGGTATAGATGAAGCAAAGCGGCTGCTCATCTGACGTTCAACTTGTGCCAACGATCTTTAGCCCTCTGTTCACGCTTCTTAGCGACCTTGCTTCTACCCTCTAGCCGTGGTTCGACCTGCGCTCATCGCTCTAGTTGTTATAGGGGTACTCTCGCTTTTTCTGGTGAGCCGCCCCGTTCCAACGCCTGCTACCCCCAACCGGGGGGTGAAACTCGAGAACGTCCGCCTGACCCTTTACCCCGAACAAGACCCCAAGGCCCGTTGGGAGTTTGCCGCCAGTCAGGTCGAGCAAGACCCCGGCACCCGCGAGGCCAGGGTAACTGGTTTGCAGTCCGGGCAGCGTTTTGTAGAAAACCGCCTGGATATGCGGCTCTCTGCTCCAGAAGTGACCATTGACCGAGCCGATAACCTGCGGCTGCCCTACGCTAAGGTGGAGATCCTGAAGGGGTGCTACACCGTCAATCTGGGTAAACCTGGCGAGATGCCGGTCACGATTGACCAGCGCGAGGGCTTCCGTGCGCCCAGCGTCTTAATCACCGCGCCCAGCCTGGAGGTGCAGGGCAAGGACTTCAAAAGCGATTTTGGTATCGAAAACCCCAGTTGGCGCGACCCTATCGAAAAGTTCATCTCCGGCGGGGAGCAGCCTCCCTGTCCTATCGAAGGTGGTAGTTCATGAAACATATTGGATGGTTTCTTTTTCTCTTGACGCTAATGGTGCTAGCCCAGGGCAAGGAGCAGCGGGTTATCACCATCGAGGCGCCTGGTGGCCAGCGTTCGGGCAACCTGCGCAATGGTCCCTGGATCTATGAGGCCGGTAAGCCGGGCGGGGTGATTGGGAAAGTCAAAGACCTGGAAATCAACGCGACCCGCGCTACGTTGGAGGCTCCCCAGGGCAAAACCATGCAGGAGGCAGAAGGGGAGCGGGTGGCCTCCTTCGATGGCAACGTGGTGGTGAAGCGCGACCGCATGACCGCGAGCGGCCCCCGGCTGGTCTACCGCGAGTCCAACGGACGCGGCACCCTGGACGGCAATGCCCGGATGCGCCAGGAACCCCGCGACAAAAACAGCGACCCGGTCGAAGTGACCGCCCCACGCATGACCTTCGAGGTAGACACCAACATCTCCACCAGCGAAGGGGGCGTGACCCTCAAGAATGGCCGCCAGGAAGGGCGTTCGGATGCGGTTTATTACGAAGAGGATCGGGGTCTGGCGGTCTTTACCGATGCCCGGGAAGTGGAGCTGGTTCGCAAGCGCGAGGGCAAGGGTGATCTGGTCATTCGCGCCAGGGAAATTCGCAGCCTGACCGATGAGAAACGCTTGCTAGCTACCGGCGGCGTCACCCTGGTGGATGGCGACATTACCACCACCGGGGCCAGCCTGCTCTACAACGATAACACCGGCGAGGCCACCATTGTGGCGGGTCGGGTCGGCAACCAGAATGTGCCGGCCCGCAGCGTCAATGCCAAAGAACGGGCTACCCTTTCGGGCAATTCGCTTTTGCACAACGTTAACCGCTCTCAGGTGCGGGTGCTGGCCCAGGCACCCAGGCTGCCGGTGAACGACTTCCGCAAGCTGAGCGAGCAATAATAATAGCCATGCGCTGGTTTTGGCTGGTCTCGGGGTTGTTGTTGCTGATGGCCTTGGCCCAGCAAGACCCCGAGCCCTCCTTTCAGACCACGGCTGAAATTGAGCGGCGCGGCAAGAAGATCGTGGTAGTCAAGACCGGGCCGGATAACCCCCCGGCCATCATCGAGCTGCGCGACCTATACGGGGGGGTCATTACCGGGCTGGATCCCGAAAAGAAAACCCTTAGCCTGGGGGAGCAGGTGTTCGCTACGGATAACCTGACCCGTTTCTGGCAGGAAGGCAAAGCCGCGCAGTTTACCGACCTGAAAGTGGGGCAGCAGGTGCGCCTCGAGGCCGCCGAGCAAAACGACGGCAGCCTGAAAGCCTTCGATGTTCAGATAGGGGGCAAGCGTGAGGGATCCTCGTTAAGTCGCTCCCTCTTTGCGGATCCCGCCCCGTTCAGGGTTCAGATCACTTTTGGTGACGATGCCAAGGCTTTTGGAGCTATTGCTCGCGTAGAACAAATTCGGGAGGTCAACGACTATGTATTCATGACCGGCGGTACCGCCAAATACATCGAAGAGGAGGATCGCCTCGAGCTCGACCTCAAACCCGCGCCCAAGGCGGTAGAAGTTCAGCAGGGCAGGAGCAAGGCCTGGGGCAGCCGCCTCGACTACGACAACGAGAGCGGCGATGCACGGGTGGCAGGGCCCATCGAACTCGAGCGCTCCGGCGACAAACCCCTTCAGGGCAACGCACAACGCATGATTTACAACGTAGACGACGAAATTCTTCGTTTATTTGGCGGGGTCAAGCTGGTGCAGGACGGGCGCACCTCCACCGCCGAAAGTGCGGTGGTGCGCGAGAAGGACCGGGTGGCCTATCTGTATGGCTCCAGGGATAAGCCGGTGCGAAGCCAGAACAAAGACGGATTTGTAGAGGGAACCAAGGTGCTCTACAATCTCGATACTAGTGATGTGGTGGTGCTGGAAGGCGTCAAAGGCGAGTTTCAAGACCCTTGAGGGTTGAGATGCGGGCTTATGGCGCCCTTCACAGACGTTGCCGCCCATCCGGGCGGCAACTGTTTTGTCTGGAACAGCGAATCCTAAATTCTGGGGAAGCTCACTTTATGTGAAGAGCGCTCTATTTGCTTCTGGCCTGATTCAGGTTGCTTCAGGCGCTCGATGCCTTGGGCTTGCGACCTGTGACCTGAGACCTGCGACTGCACCTTAGTATGGCTTCCAGATAGCTTTCGGTGCGGCATTGTATTCAGAACCATCCTTCTGCCAAGACTGCACTACACTGGTAGATGTGCGAAACCTGGTGCAAATTCTGGTAGCGATAGGCTTCATTGGTGCGCTAGCCTTTTTCTTTCTGTTTTACCCCACCCAGACGGTGGAAGTCCTGATCTGGACTTCGGGCGAGAAGCAGAATGTGCTCAAACCAGCCCTCGAGGAGTTCAATAAACAGGGTAAAACTGTCTTGGTTGGGTCCCGGCGCTACACCGTGCAGGCCAAAAGCGTCACGGTCAACTCGGGTGAGATGTATACCCACCTGGTTCGCAAACTCAACCAGGGAGTGGCCTTCCCGGAGCGCACCGGTGGCGAGCCCACGGTGGTCTCACCCTCGACCTCGGACTGGCTGGCCCAGGTAAACCTCGATACCCGCCGCCAGGTGTTCAACTTTGCTGCAATGCCCCCCATCGTGCGTACGCCGGTGGTTATTTTCACCTTTCGCGAGATGGCGGAGTGCCTGGGGTGGCCATCCAAACCCATCGGCTGGTCGGACATCATTGCCCTGAAAGAAAGCCCCCAGGGCTGGGCTGCTTGCCCAACCGCCAAAGCCGAGTGGGGACGCAAGCCCAGGGTGGCCTTTACCGACCCGGCAGTGAGCTCTACCGCTCGTTCGACCTTGCAACTTTTGTACCAGGCAGCCGCCGGACGCTCGGGTTCAAACCTGACTTTGGAGGATGTGCGGGCGGCCAAAACACAGAACTATGTGCGGCGTTTCCAGGCCACGGTAGACCACTA
>CAZIXH010000183.1:0-3916 GCA_964543055.1 uncultured bacterium | reverse complement strand
CCCGCAGGGCTACAGCCAGCGGCTCGCAAAGGGCGCCTTTCCAGAGGGGCAGCCCTTCCGGCAGGGGGTAAAGCTGGGCCAGGGGCAGGCGTATCTGCTGGGCAAACCCCCCCGGATAGTGAAAGCCCACATTGGTGCGTTTTGGACAGAGGTTGGAAAGCCCCCGACGGCAGAGGTCGCACTGCCCGCAGGCCACCAGGGGGTTGACCGCCACCCTTCGCCCCACCCAGTCCGGCGGCCCCTCGAGCACCGTGGCGGCAATCTCGTGGCCCAGCACCAGCGGGGGACGCCAGCGAGTCCGCATGGCCGGAGTGCCCTTGTATACGCTCAAATCACTTCCGCAGACCCCACAAGCGGCCACGTGCAACAACACCCCCCCTTCGGTGGGGGGTGGTAGTTCCTGTAGCTTTAGCTGCTCGAAGTCCAGGAGCACCACTGCCTGCATCAAGCACGCTCCTCCGGGGGCAGGCGCAGGGCGGCCCACCAGCCGCGCCGGAGGCCCAGTACCCCCACCACCATGGCCAGGTTCAGAAGGGCCAGCACCAAGGCCAGGGGCCGCTCGAAGAAGCTCCACAGGTTCCAGTGGGTCTTGATCATGCTGACCATAAAGTGCTGCTCGAGCAAAGGCCCCAGCACCATTCCCAGCACCACCAGGCCCAGCGGGAACCCCCCCTGTCGCAGCGCAAAACCCAGAGCGCCCAGAATGGCCAGCAAGAACAGGTCAAAGGGGTTGTTGTTCACCGCATAGGCCCCCACCACGCACAGCCCCAGCACCGCGCCCATCAGTACCCGCATCGGAATCCGCAACAGGTTCTGCACGATCAGGGCGCTCAGGTAGCCGCCCAGGGGCATGATGATTGCGCTCACCAGGAAGAAGGCGAGGTAGATTTGCACCACCAGGCTCCCGTGCTTGTTGAAAAGCTCGGGGCCGGGGGTGATGCCCAGGGCCAGAAACATTCCCAGCAAAATGGCGGTCAGGGTGTCTCCCGGCAGCCCCAGGGCCATGGCCGGAATCCAGGCCCCGGCCACGGCGGCGTTGTTGGCGCTGCTACCGTCCAGGGCTACCTGCTCTGGGCGGCCCCGTCGCATGCGGCGCAGGTTGCTGGAAATCCAGGCGGCAATGTCCGAACCGGCCCCCGGCAGAAAGCCCACCAGGGTGCCCAGCACCGAGGCACGCAGCAGGGAAAAACGTTCCTTCCAGCAAAGCTTGTTGGCCTCGAGGAAATAATCCCCAAATACCCGGCCCATCCGAAAAGGCGGGGCGCCATGGGCAGCCTGGTGCGAGCGGTGGAGCAGGTGATGCAGCACCTCACTCACCCCAAAAAAGGCGATCAGGGCCACCAAAAAGTTAATACCCCCCAGCAGGCTGGGCTGGCCGAAGGTGAAGCGAGGGTTGCCCAGCGCGGGGTCGTAGCCGATGGTGGCCAGAAGCATCCCCAGCCCAAAGGCGATGGCCCCTTTGAGAATTGAAGGAACGGCCAGAATACCGCTCACGATGCCCAACAGCACCAGCCAGAAGAACTCGAACGAGGAGAACTGCCTGGTCAGGGCCACCAGCCCCAGCGAGCCCACCACCAGGAAACCCAGCCCCACCAGGCTACCGATGGCCGAGGGGAAGGCCGAGATGCCCAGGGCAAAAGCCGGGGAGCGTTGCCGGGCCACCTCGTGCAGTTCTTCGGTATAGGCTGCCGAGGCAGGGGTACCGGGCATCCGCACCAGCACCGAGCCGATATCTCCGGCAAAAATGGCCGTTGCCGAGATACCAATCAAGGCTGCCAGGGCTACGTCCGGCCCCAAAAAAAGCAGGATGGGAATGGCCAGGCTGATGGCCAGCGTGGCGGTAAGGCCCGGAATGGCACCAAAGACAGCCCCATACAGCGAGCCCAGGAGCAGGGCCAGAAGAGCCTCAGGGCTCAGGAAGCTCACCCCTGCACCCCCAAAAAGCGCTGAAAGACCAGGTAGACCAGGAGGGCTACCACGCCTCCGGTCATGAGCGCTGCGACAGGGCGAACGCCCAGCAACAAGGTTCCGACCAGGGTATAGAGGCTGGCGGTCAGGCTGAGCCCCACCCACTCCAGCAACAAAGGAGCCAGGGCTAGGCCCAAAAGCGCCACTAGCACCCGCCCCTCGCCGCCCTGAAGGCGGCCTCTGGCCCTGCGGCGCTGCCAGAGGAGCCCCAGCCCGCTCAGGAGCAGCAGCAGGCCCAACAGGCTGGGAAACAGGGCCGGGCCCGGATAGCCACCTTCCATCTGGGGCAGGCTCCGGCTCAGGAAGAGGGCCAGAGCGCCCAGGGCTACCGCAAGCAGGGCCACCGCCCGTTCCCAGGCTGGCTGTTCAGACACCTATAGCTCCCTTAGAACTTCAGATCAAGCTCCTGCACCACCTGTTGCATGGCCCGCGTGCGTTCTTGCAGGAAAGCCAGGCTGGCCTTGCGATCGAGGTGGTTGATGACCAGATTGGCATTGTTCATGAAGCGGACAAATTCGGGGTCCTGCACGGCCTTGGCAATGGCCTTGTCGAGGACGTCCACCACCGAGGGGAGGGTGAACTTGGGGGCCGCAGCCATCAGGAATGAGGCAAAGGTCCAGTCCACGCCCACTTCCTTGAGGGTGGGCACCTCCGGGAAGCTGGAAAAGCGCCGGTCGGTCATGAAGGCCAGAAAGCGGGCTTCGCCCGACTTGACCAGGGCGCTGGCCTCGCCGATGGCGGTGAAGGCCACGTTCACACCCCCTGCAATCAGCTCTTGCAGGGCTGCGGCGGCCCCTTGTGAAGGCACCCAGGGCAGGGCGTTTTCCTTGGCCCCGATGGTTTTGAGGAAGCCCAGCCGGGCAAAGTCGTAGGAGCCCCACTTGGCGGTGCCGGAGGCTTTGTACTTGCCAGGGTTTTGCTTGATGTCGGCAATCAGCTCCTGCACCGTGCGCCAGGGTGCATCCCTGCGTACCACGATGGCCACCGGGTTGAGTACCAGCAGGGAGATGGGGGTGAAGGCCTCGGCGTCTATCTTGGTCTGGCTGACCCAGGGGGGCAGGATGACCTCGAGGGTAATGATGCCAATGGTGTAGCCGTCGGGTCGCCCCTGGGCAATAGCTCCATGCCCCACCGCACCCCCTCCACCGGTGCGGTTGACCACCTGGAAGGGCACCCCCAGGTTCTTTTCCAGAATGGGGGCCAGCGCCCGTGCGGTCAGGTCGGTTGAGCCGCCCGCCGACCAGGGCACTACCACCGTAACCGGGCGCACCGGGTAGCGCTGGGCCATCCCCAGACCGCCCAAAGCCAGAGCCAAAGCCAACACAAACATCCACCAGCGGTTCATGTGTTCCTCCCTTATAAATGTCGGAAGTTAGACCCACAAACAATAGGGTGCGGCTACTATAACCAAAGCCTTGTTCAAAGCGCAACTAACCGCAAGGCATGCAAGCACTGCTGCAAATGGCGCTGTGTTTTGCAGAAAGGGAGCCCGAGAACCCGTGCCCTTGGCGGGAAGATTTGGCTCCGGGCCTTTACGCAGCACCCTCGAGCACCCGTCGCAAATCCAAGAACCCAGACGCACAGGCCAGCCCTTGAAAGCCGGGCCGACCTGCGGCTTTCGGCTGGTTCGAGACTTATTCGATTGGCATCCTGTATGTTGTTGCCATGCAAACCTTCAAGGCTCTGGTAGTAGAAACCGGCGACCCTTACACGGCTCAGATTCGGCAGGCTTCGCTGGACGAACTGCCCCCCGGCGATGTGCTGGTGCGGGTGGCTTACAGCAGCCTCAACTACAAGGATGGTCTGGCGATTACCGGCGCGGGCAAGGTTATCCGTAGTTTTCCCATGGTGCCGGGCATTGACCTGGCCGGAACGGGGCTGGAGTCGGCCTCGCCGGATGACAAACCGGGCGACGCCGGTGTTCTGACCGGCTGGCGCTTATACACCT
>CAZIXH010000182.1:0-5461 GCA_964543055.1 uncultured bacterium | reverse complement strand
GGGGTGGTGGGCTGCTGGGCGGTCTGGCTGGGGCGGAAGAAGCCCAGATACCAGGTCGCCACGGCCCCCACCAACAGGGCTGCCACCAGAGCCACCTTGGCTGATTGGGGCATGCGCTGGAGGAAGTTCATGGCTGACCTCCCGGCTGGCCGGGCTGCCCCGGCTGTGCGGGCTGACCTTGCTGTGCGGGCTGTCCACCCTGGGGCGGCTGAGCCTGCCCGGTGTAGGTGTAGACCGTCATGGTCAGGCTGGTGTTGATGGTGGGGTTGGTGGCCTGAGCCACTGTAGCGGCAGGCCCGCCCCCCCCGAGGGTCAGGTTGAGCCCCGAGACCGTGGCGAAGCGCTGGAAGCCCTCGAGGTTGCGCAAGAACACATACAGTTCGGGGAAGGGAGACTCAACCTGCATGGCCAGGTTGGTGGCCCGCACGTTGGCTACGCCCTGATTGTCACCCGCGCCCCGGCTCAGGGTGCGCAACACCACCCCGCTCTCGCGGGCGGTCTGGGCCAGGGCACTCAGCACCCGGCCTAGCTGCTCGGTGGGCGGCAACTCCCGCAGAAACTGCTGACGCTCGGCGTCCAGGCGGGCGATGGTTTCGCGCAATTGAGGCAAGGCACGCTGGGCTGCGCGACCCCGATCCCGTTCGGTGGTCAGGCGATCGACTTCGGCCTGAATCTCCGGGATACGGCCCTGCAGGGGCTGGGTTACCAGGAAGTACCACATCACGCCCAGCAACACGGCCGCCACAATGGCGACAATGGCCCACTCACGCTGGCCCATTCTAGCGAGAAGGGCTACCACTGCCTTCACCTCCTGTCGTGTTGCTGGCGGTCGCCGGGGCTTGGCCGACCAGACCCACGGTCGCTCCGAAAGTGTAGAGCTGCCGTTGCTGGTCCAGGTTGGCGTTCTGGAAGTTGATGCCAAAGCGCGGTGAGGTCTCGAAAGCCTCTACGAAGCGAATCAGGGCGTTCTGGCCGATGGCCTCGCCCTGAAGGTTGAACTCCACATTGACCGGCTTGCCATCATAGACCCCGTTTTGCACGTTGCTCTGGGTCTCTTGCGGGGTCAGGGCTTTGGTGCCGATGCTGCGCAGGGCGACCCCAAAGCGACGGCCCTCCCGTGGGATTTGGTTGATAACCTGGGCCAGGTTATCTGACCAGGGCACGAAGCGCTCCCGTAGCTGGTTGCGCACCGAGAGTAGCTGCTCGAGCTCGCGCTGTTGCTGATTCAGGCGGTTCTGCTCAGCGATAAAGGGCCGCAGCACATCTACCTCTACCTGAAGCTGATCGCGCTGGTTTTCCAGCGCCTGCACCCGCGAGAGGGTGGAGAAGTGGAGAAAAGCGACCGTCCCCAGCACGGCCAGCACCACTGCCGCAGCGGCCAGCCGCCACCAGCCGGGTTCGACCCGGCGGCGCAGGTTTTTGGGGAGGAGGTTGAGTTTAATCAAGCGGATTCACCCCCCGTAGGGCCAGGCCCACCGGAACCGTGAACTCCGGCGACAGACTGCGCAGGTACTCCAGATCGAAGCGGCTCTTGTCAATCTGGATACCCTGCCAGGGGTCGGCGATTTCCAGTGGAATGCCCAGCGTATCGGCCAGGAGTGGCACCAGGCTGCGCAGCTTGCTGCCCCCCCCGGCCACAAAGCCCTGGTCAACGCCCAGGTCCCCCACCTGCACCCGGAAGAACTCCAGGCTTCGGCGCAGCTCGGTGGTGAGCTCGACCAGCACCGGGCGGATTGCGTCGTACATGCGGGCTGGGTTGAAGCGTTCGCGCTCGGCGTCGAAGTCCAGGAGCAGGTCTTCGTCCTCGGTGGGGATGGTAGCCAGGCCGTAGTTTTTCTTGGCATCCTCGGCGGCGACCACGTCGAGGTTGAAAGCCTTAGAGATGGCGGCGGTGAAGTCCTTGCCCGAGAGGTTGATGACGCGGTTGAGGAGCAGTCGCTCACCGCGGGTGAGCACCAGGGCCGAGGACTCGGCGCCAATCTCGAGGAACAGGGTGATGGGCTCGCGGTCGGTGGCCCGCAGCCGGGTATCCAGGGTGCGCAGTCCGGCGAAGGGTTTCACGTCAATGATCAGGGGTTCCAGCCCAGCCGCTTTGAGGGCCTCGACCAGGCTGGCCACGGTTTCTTGCCGGGCCGCCCCCACCACCACGTCCATCTGCTCGCCCTCGGGGATGGCCTCGAGGGAGTCCAGGGGCGCGTAATCTAGCACGACCTCATCAATCGGGAAGGGGATGTAGCGCTCGGCCTCCCAGCGTACCGCCTCTTCCATCTGCTTGAGGGGCATCTTGGGTACCTGCAAGGTACGGGTAATGACGGCCAGGTTGCTGGCAGCCGTGACCACGTAGCGCTTGCGGGTACGCATCTCGGCCAGCATCTCTTTGATGGCATCGGCCAGCGCGCCCGGTTCGGTGATCGAACCCTCCTGAATAACCCCCAGCGGGGTGGGCCTGATGCTCAGGTTCTTCAGGCTGGGGGGAGTTCCGGACAGCTCGACCATCTTGATGTTGGCCGATCCAATCTCGAGGCCAAGTGCCTCGACCCTGGGTCTCAGCAACCCGCCAAAAAAATCACGCACGCTGCCCCCTTTCCCACATAAATCTCAAACTATGTGTCAGTATAGCACGGTAAATCTGCGTAGCAGCGCTCATATTGACCACTTTAGCCCAGGTCTTAACCTTGCGCCGGTGCATTTGAACATTGTTTCTTAACCAAAACCGGCCCGACGATGCTTTGTGTGACCCAGAACTCGCCATCAAAGGTTTTTTTGCGCTGTCGGGAGCCAGTTATTCAAGTGGAATGGAACGGCTCCTGGCTTCTCATAAAGCCCGGGCCACCACCTCGGCAAACTGAAGGGTGGTGGCGTTGCCGCCCAGGTCGGGGGTGCGGGGGCCTTCTTCCAGTACCTTGTCCACGGCTGCCTCGACCCGGCGGGCGGTCTCGTGCTCACCCAGGTGCTCCAGCATCATCACCGCCGACAGGATGGTGGCGGCGGGGTTGGCAATGCCCTTCCCGGCAATGTCGGGGGCGCTGCCGTGTACCGGCTCGAAGACCGCGTGCTGGGTGCCGATGTTGCCACTGGCCGCGATGCCCAGTCCACCCACCAGCCCGGCTGTCAGGTCGGAGATGATGTCGCCAAACAGGTTGGTGGTCACGATCACGTCGAAACGCTCGGGGTTGCGCACAAGCTGCATGGCGCAGTTGTCAATGATGATGTCCTGGGTCTTTAGCTCGGGAAAGCGGCTGGCCTCTGCTTTTACGGTGTTCATGAACAGGCCCTGGGTCAGGGGTAGCACGTTGGCCTTGTGGGCTACGTGGAGCTGCTTGCGCGGGCGTCTCATGGCCAGCCGGGCGGCGTACTCGCCGATGCGGGCGCTGGCTTTGCGGGTGATGACCGTATCGGCAATGGCAATGTCGCCGTCGAGGTAGCAGCGTTCCTGCTCCACGTACAGTCCCTCGGTGTTCTCGCGCACCACCACCAGGTCTACCCCTGGCCTCGAGCCCGGTACGGGGTGGTGTTTGGCCGGGCGCACGTTGGCGAACAGGTCGAGCTTGCGGCGCATATAGCGAATAGCCCCAAAAAACCCCGGTACCTTCTGGGTGGGGCTGGTGGCGGCGCCAAACAGAGTAGCGTCGGTGTGCTGGACAGCCTCGAGGGTTGCCTCCGGCACCGAGATTCCTATTCGCTCAAAGGTCTCCCAGCCCGCCTCGGCCTCCACGAACTCGAGCCTGAGTCCGGTGGCCTCGAGCACTACCCTGGCAGCAGGAATCACTTCGTGGCCGATACCATCGCCTTCAATCAGACAAATCTTGTAGCTTTTGCTCACAGTATCACCCCAGACATTCTAACGAACCCCGAGACACCCCTCAGGCCAGACCGCTAGTTTCCGCAAGAAGTAACTCCCTTAGAATCGCAGGTCTATCTCGAAGGGCTCCTGCGCCTTGCGCTTTGCCTCCAGTGCCCCATCCAGAATGGTGAGGGCAATGCCCACCATCAAGTACACATCCCCCAGGCTTATCACATTGGTATAACCCAGGATACGCACCGGAATCACGTCGGCCAGAAACCACAGCCGGGAAGACTCATTCATCAGGGTATGAACAGCGTCGTATTGCTGCTGGAGTTTGGGAATGAAGGACTCCATGCCCACCTTGTACAGCGCCTCGGCACTCACGGGCATGTGCCCCTGGTTGGCAAAAATCACCAGTGCGTTGCAGGCCAGGCCCAGCCCCACAAACCACAGCCCGCGCAGGTGGGTATTGGCCCACAAACCATACCCCACCAGCACAAGCACCACGGCTTTGGCGGTGGGGCCCGCAATTTCTGGGGCAATCAGGCCGCGTGAGGTTGCAAAGGCCAGCCCACCTTCCAGCAGCGCAGCTCCCACAAAGGCCCAGGCGGCCCTCAGTTCGATATGGGCAAGGTCGCGGAAGCTGGCCCGGAATGCGAGGGCGAGGACAATGCCGACAAGTGCGCTGGCGAGATATAGCGTCGTAAGAATTCCTCCCGGTCTTTCCAGATGGGGTCCTCGAGCCACAACGCTTCGAAGAGCTGTACCACCTGCGGGTCGAACTGCCGCCCCGCAAACATGATTATCTCATTCAGGGCTTCCTGGGGGGCCTTGGCGCGGGTATAGGCCCGGCCTGCGGTCATGGCCTCGTAGGCATCGGCCAGCGAGGCGATCCGGGCCCAGAGCGGAATATTCTCCCCCCTGAGGCTGCTGGGGTAGCCGGTTCCGTCCCAGCGCTCGTGATGGTGAACGATCACCCCCTGTACGTCCTTGGACAGGCGCTGGCGCATGGGGTGCAACACCTCCAAACCCTTGGTTGGGTGGCTCTTGATGAGATTAAACTCATCGGTGGTTAGCTTGCCCGGCTTGAGCAGAACCGAGTCGGGAATGGCTACCTTGCCAATATCGTGAATACGCGCTGCGTAGGTGATGCGCTTAACGTCCTGCTCGTCGAGCCCCATCTTTTTAGCAATGCTCTCCGAAATAGCCGCCACCCGCTCGGAGTGCAGCCGGGTATACGGGTCTTTGGCGTCCAGTGCCGCTACCAGTACCTCGATGGTCTCGTCGAAAGTCTCCTCCAGCTTTACCTTCTCGTCCCAGTAATAGCGCGAGAAGTAAAGCAGCAACATCATGAACAGCACCGTAAACCCGCCCCACCCGCCAATCAGCGGAATCTGATACGCCTTGGCCAACAACAACCCCACCGGCGCCTGAACCAGATAGCTAACCCAGAGCCAGCTATAGTTTTCAGACCAGATTTTGCGAATACTGGCCCCACTGGCGAGGTGGATTACATAGGTTACTGAAAATATATTCACCACAAAATAGACGATAGAAATGACAAGAATGCCTATCGCATCCAGAACCTGAGTGGTTATTCCTGCTTGCGACTGAATGAGCCACCACACCAATGAAGCTAAAGCGGTAGCAAGGCCGTGTTGTGCTCTATTAAAG
>CAZIXH010000181.1:0-3807 GCA_964543055.1 uncultured bacterium | reverse complement strand
GCCGTTGACAGAAAAGAAACCCCCCCAGCCTTACTCATCACATACCGGGGTCGTGCGCCGCATCCCGGTGGGGGAGGAAAAACTGGTGGCCCTGACCTTCGACGATGGCCCCTGGCCCGATACCCCGGCAGTGTTGGAGGTGTTGCGACAGTATGGCGTGAAAGCCACCTTTTTCTGGGTGGGGTTGCACCTGCAAAAGCGGCCCGAGATTGCCCAGCAGGTGGTGGCGGAAGGCCACGCCACCGGCAACCACACCTGGAGCCACCGCAACACCCCCATGACCCCGGAGGAAGCCGGAGAGGAAATTGAGCGTACCGCAGCACTTATCAGGCACACCACGGGCCTTTCTACCTCCTTATTCCGGCCTCCTGGGGGCCGCCTGCACAACGGTCTGGCCGATTATGCCTTGCAGCAGGGATATACGGTGGTGCAGTGGTCGGTCTTGAGCAAGGACACGGAGCCGCTCGAGGCGCTGACTATTGCGGATAACGTGCTTCAGGGGGTTCAGCCCGGCAGCATTGTTTTGCTGCACGATGGCGGGGGGGATCGCAGCAAAACGGTGGAAGCCTTGCGCATCATTCTGCCAGCCTTACAAGCCCAGGGGTATCGGTTTGTGACCGTGCCTGAATTGTTGGAGTCGAACCAAGCCGCTATTCCAAAGGCACCTTCGAACTAATACCAAATCTGCCCAGAAGTGACCCAAAAGCGATATACAAGTCCCTCGTACGCGCCCCCTGGCGCGGCAAGTGAGGGGCGCGTTTAGTGCCGCTCACGCGCAGAGTTGGTATAAGAAATCTGTCTGCTTACTGCAAAATACTAAAGTGTCGGAGCTGTCCAGGATTAGGTTTACTCCAGCATGTATTTCTTCTCCCGTTGGTTGCTTACCACGACAGTAAGCTGGATCGTTGGATTATTTGCCTGGACAGTAACACCATTACGGCAGTGGGCTCTTTTCTCACCAGCCTGGGTACAATAGGCTGTTGAATCGGGACGATGGAAGAACTTGATCAGGTTATCCGTTCGGGGCGCTACGAGGAAGCTCGAAGCCGCATTCTGGCTGGGGAAGAGGGGGATGCCGATAGGCTGGCGGTGTTGCTGGAACTGCGCGATTGGCTGCGGCTGAAAGAGTACGGCAAGGCCCAGAAGCTCCTGGAACAGGATGGCGACCTGATTGCAGGCTACCTGGATGTGCCTCAGGCCAAGGCTGCCATCGAAGCTTTTGACCAGGAAGATGAAAGCAAAATTGTCGCCTACCTCGACCACCCCCACCTGGGCGCTGAAGCCTGGGCTGCGCTGGGCCTGGTGCGTATTCGTGGTGGTAATCGGGAAGAGGCCCGAAAGGCTTTTGATACGGCCCTGCTGGCCGACCCCGGCCATTACCGGGTCAAGACCAACCTGGCCAACCTGACCCTCGAGGCCGGCCAGACCGACGAAGCCATTCGAATGTACGAAGAGGTGCTGAAACTGAACCCCGAGTATCCCCTGGCGCATCACAACCTGGGTGCGGCCTACCGTAAAAAGGGCCAGATTGACAAATCGGTGTACCACATCAAGCGCGGCCAGCGCTTGCAGATGCGGCCTGCAACCCGCCCACCCCGATCGGTGGTGCCTGGCGCTGCGGCCCCGTTGCCCTTACCCGAACGCCGTCCATTACTAAGCAGTTTTGGCAACCGCTGGTGGCTTTGGCTTTTGGTGATTGTGGTGGTGTACTGGTTGTTGAACCGTCAGCCTTGAGGCGTGGACCCAACTTCGCTATCGTGCCCTTCATGGACGTGGCCGAGCATCCTGGCGGCTACCGTACTGTCCAGGACAAAGGACTCTTAGTCCAGGATAGCCCGATATTACTGAAGAGCGCTCTAAGATTGCTCCAGCATTTTCCGGGCAAGCACCTCGAAGCTCTCCTCAACCCCCTCACCCGTTTTGGCGCTGGTGTAGCGGAGGTCCCAGCCTCTGGCTCGAAGACTGTCTAGCTGGGCTTCACTCACTGCCCAGGGCAGGTCGTGTTTGTTGAGCATCAGGATAAAGGGAACTGCCCCCAGCACCTCCTGGGCGCGTTGCTGAATGCTCTGGGCAACCTCGAGGGTCTCGGGGCGGGTGCCATCGGCGACCAGCAAGTAGCCCGAACTACCCCGCAAGTAAAACGATTGCACCCGCTGGAACTGGTCTTCCCCGTAGAGGTCCCACAACACCAGGCTGACTTCTTGATGACCCACCGTGACCACTTTCTTGTCAATTTTGACCCCCACAGTGGTCTGATACTTTTCTGAAAAAATACCGTGCACATACCGTGCGACCAGGCTGGTTTTGCCCACGGCGAATGCGCCCAGCATGCAGATTTTTTTCTGAATCACCTGTTGGCCCCCTGCCCTTTCTGGATTGAAGCTGAACAGCAAATACATTTGAATAGAGGCTTCACAATGGTGAGTGCAGTCTACGGTTGCAGGTGCAGTGGGCGCAAGGGGCGGGCCTGGCGGAATATTGCTCGTATCATCTGCGGGGCGGCTCGAGCACTAGCTGGCTGGTATCGAGCTGATTCACCCCCAGCAAAGGGGCCAGGTTGCGCAGACGGCTGAGCCAGGCCCCGGTGCTGCGGCCCGAGACCACCAGAACCTCATCGCGCCAGGCCAGCCGCACCGTGCTGGGGGTGTCCAGGCGCTGTTGGATGCGCCTCAGTACCATCTCGGGCTCGAGGGACTGGTAGGGCTGCCAGGTAGCCCGGAGCTTCTCAGGGAGAAGGGGAAGGCCCTCGAGCAGGGTCTGGGGGTCGGCGGCCAGGGGGTCGCGCAGGCCGCGCACTTCGTAGCGGCGAGGGGCTTCGGTGACCACAATGCCAGGGGTTTGGGACAGGCGCTTCAGGTACGTCTCCCAGGTTCGCTGGGCCTGGAAGTTGCTCCAGCCCCACCAGACCAGCCCGGCCAGCAACAGGGCCAGGGCCAGCCAGACTGCGTAGGGGCGACGGCGCTCGGGGCGCTTGTACTGGGTTTCCAGCAAGGCTTCCAGCATGGGCCGCACATCGGCAAAAATCTGATTATCGCCCGAATAGTGCCGCAATTCCTCGGCAAAACGGGTGTGAATTTCCGAAAGGGTGTCCTGTAAGCGTCCCTGTAGCTCCGGGGGTGGATTACCGCGAACTACCGCCGCCAGGACGGCCTGGGCGCTCTGCTCGACCACCAGTACCCGCTCACCAAAATTTACCGTGTTGAGCCCCGCCTGTGGATCGAAGGAATCCCGCACAAAATCGCCTATGGCCGTAAGCATACCCGAGACCAGAGCGCCGTCCTGGACATTGACCCCTTCGGCTACCTGATGGGCCAGCAACAGTCCGCTGTCCCGCTGGATGAGCAGCACCTGCTCCACCCGGTACAAGAGGGTGTGCGAGAGCACCACCTCGGCAAAGGTCTTGCCGGTAGAGAGGGCCTCGAGCCGCCAGCGGAGGCCCTGGAGGCTGAAGACCTGGTCGAGGGTCTGGTTGAGGCTTTGGGTCAGCGAGGCAAACAGGCTGGCCACCGCCCGGCGAATGGCCGGCAGCAAGACCGGAAACAAAATTTCCACCAGCAGCTTGGGGTTGCGCCGCACCAGCCGCACAAAGGTTTCTTCCAGAATCGGGTTCAGGGCGTACTGTATCGATTTATCCGTGTGGGCCCGCCGAACCAGGGCCTCAGGGAGCACTTTAGAGACCTGCTCCTCCCAGAGCTTGGGGTTTTGCAGTTCCTCCAGAGCTTGCTGCTCGGGCTCGAGCAACAAGCGCCGCAGCGCCTCGAGGTCGCCTTGGGAGGAGGGGGGAGTGGGGTGCGCCATGACCAGGGT
>CAZIXH010000180.1:0-9476 GCA_964543055.1 uncultured bacterium | reverse complement strand
CGTGGTTGGGCGGGGCGCTGTCTGGGGAGTGAGCGGCGGAGAAGGCCAAATCGGGCACGAGGCCGTGCCCGAAAGTCAGGTCAACACCGGAGGGGCCTACACCGCCGGTACCGTCAAGGCGGCCATCCCCGGCATTCTGGCCCACTTTGAGCAGACCGGACGCAAGCTCAAACAGGCCACCGCCGCCGTGGTGGGGGCCAACGGCGTGGTGGCCTTCGGCATCGCCCGACAGATTGCCCCTCTGGTGGGCAGGCTTATCCTGGTGGGGCGCAACCTGGAGCGCCTGGAAAAGAGTGCAGCAACGCTCAAGCAAAATTTGGAGCGCAAAGGCCAGCCGGTGCCCGAAATACTCACCACCCTGGACATTGCCGCTATCAAAGAAGCGGACTTGATTTTTACCGCCACTTCCGACCCCTCGGCCATCATTTTTCCCGAGCACGTCAAGCCCGGCGCCTGGATCTACGACGAGGGGGTACCCCCCGACGTGGACGATTCGGTCAAGCAGGTAGCGGGGGTACGGGTGATTCCGGGGGGAGTGGTGCGGCCTCCGGGGCCCATGACCGGCAACCTCGACCTGCACTTTGGCGAAGGGGCCGTACCGGCCTGCCTGGCCGAGACCATGATTCTGGCTGCCGAGGGTGCCTACGAGCGCAAGAGCCTGGGCGGAGAGACCAAAAGCGAGAACATTCAGTTCTTCGTCGAGCGGGCCGAGGCGCTGGGGTTCAGGGTGGTGGATTGAATATTGGGCGAAAAGCCCTGTATCCGCCGCTCGTTCAGGAATCAAACCTTTGTCAGCCGTCTCGTCCATTGATGCAGTCAAAAAATAGAGGTTTTCCCATGCTCCTACTTCTCAGCCCTACCCGGTTCGAAGCTGCCTTTCTGAAAGGGCGAAAGTTTACTTTCCACGGACGCGCCGGGCTGCGCGGGGAGGGGTGGGTCTGGATCGAGGCTGGGGTAGGCAAGGTCAACACCGCCGCCACCCTGGCTGCCTTTGCAGCGCGCCGCAGGTTAGAGCGGGTGCTTCTGTTTGGCGTTGCCGGTATGTACCCCGATGCGGGTGTACCAATTGGGGACGCAGCCCTCGCCGAAAAGGAAATCCAGGCCGACCTGGGCCTCAAGGACGGGGGCATGAAGGGCCTGGGCTTTCCAACGCTGGTGCTGGCGTCGGGCCCGTATCACAACCGCTTTCCACTGGACCGGGCTTTCACGGCTGAGCTGAGCCAAACCCTCAAGCTACCAAGCAAAACCTTCCTGACCCGCGACCTGGTCTCGGAAAACCCCACCGAGGCCCGGCAGCTATCACGCCGGTGGGAGGCCGACCTCGAGAACATGGAGGGCGCTGCCTTCGCCCAGACCTGCTTGTGGCTGGGCCTGAAAGGCGCCGAGCTGCGGGCGGTGTCCAACCTGGCCGGGGTGCGCGACAAAACCCAGTGGCGCATCAAACAGGCGGTAGAGAGCCTCGAGCACCACGTCCTGCGTATCATTGAGCCATGATTGACATCACCCGTCGCATCTACCCTGGGGTTCCGGTCTGGCCCGGCGACACCGCCTACCGCTACGAACTCTCGGCCCAGATAGCCCAGGGCGACAGCGTGAACGTGGGCAAAATCACCACCACCACCCACCTGGGCACCCACCTGGATGCCCCCTGGCATTATGTGGATGCAGGCGAAAAGCTGGAAAGCGTGCCCCTCTCGGTGCTGGTGGGCCCCTGCCGGGTGGTGGACGCCCGGGGGCAAGAAGCCCTGTCGGTGGAGTTCCTGCGGAGCGTGGAACTGGCCGAGCGAACCCTGTTTTTCACCGGGCAGCCCAACCACTGGGCCGCCTTTCCCCATATCTTCATGCACGTAGAGCCTGAGGCCGCTATGTACCTGGCCGCGCAGGGGGTGCGGCTATATGGCACCGACTGCCCCAGCGTAGACCCACTGACCTCCAAAGACCTCCCCGGACACAAAGCCTTTGCAGGGGCGGGGGTGTACATCCTGGAAGGGCTGGCGCTGGAGGGTGTGGCTGTGGGAGCCTACGAGTTGATTGCCTTGCCGCTGAGGCTCGAGGGGGCCGATGCCGCGCCGGTACGGGCCATTCTGCGCTAAAGGCGACGCTCGAGGAAGTCCGCCAGCAGCTTGAAGGTGCGAATCTTGCCCTGGATATCGCCCCCAGGGCCATGCCCTTCGTCGCCAAACTCGTGGTACTCGAAGTCCTCACCCTCGCGCTTGCCAAGCTGCAAGAGCCGGTCACGGAAAATACGGGCCTGGCTGATGGGACAACGAGGGTCGTTGACGCCGTGCACAATCAGGATGGGGGCTTTGAGCTGGTGGGCAAACTCGATGGCGCTGCGGTCGCGCCAGAGGGCATAATCCTGCTCGGGGTCGCCCATCTGGGAGCGGAAATAGTACCGGAAGTGCTCCATGTCCTCTTCGTAGAGCTTGTGCAGATCGGTGATACCCACCCAGGGCACCCCTACCTTGAAGACCTCCGGTTTCTTGGTCACGGCCATGAAGGTCATGAAGCCCCCAAACGACCCGCCAAAAATGCCGATGCGCTCGGGGTCTATAAAGGGCAGGGCTCCCAGGTAGCGAGCACCGGCCACTACATCTTCCAGATCGCCCCCACCCCAGTCCTTGAGGTTGAGGTCGCGCCACTCCACCCCATAGCCGGTGGAGCCGCGAATATTGGGCTGCAAGACCACATACCCCTGGTCTACCAAAAACTGTACGAAGGGGTCGAAAGCCCGGAAAAACTGCGCAGTGGGGCCACCGTGCACAATGACCACCGCCGGCAGGCGGGTGCCTGGAGGGATTTGCCGGGGCTTATAGAGCAGGGCCGGCACCTTGCGCCCATCGTAGCTCTCGTACCAGATATGCTGGTCCTCAACAAACACCGCTGGGTCAATCGAGCCGTACTCGGCTTCCAGCAGTACCTCATAGGTATCGCCCTCGAGGTCGTACAAAATAAGCTCGGGGCGGCGGGTGGCCGAGGTCAGCAACACCAGCAGCTTACGATCCCCCAGCACGAAATGACTACCTGCCGCCACCCCTTCCGGCAGTTTGAGTTCCCTCGGCTGGCCTGTTGCCACATGGTAGAGCACCGGCATAATGGCCGCGTGGCGGTTGCGGATGACTGCCAGCCACTCGCCATTTTTAGAAAAGCCGGCAGCGTACTCCTCGGTATCGCTTCGCTCTGGGCTGAGCCAGCAGACCTCGCCGCCGTCGAGGTTCAAAATCCCCACCCGGCTGTTGCCCGAAACATCGGAGGTGAAGGCCAGCCGCTTGCCATCAGGGTGCCAGTCGGCAAGCTGGTCTATGGAGCCCTCGCGTAAGGAGAGAATCTTGCGAATTTCCGAGCCATCTTCGCGCACCAGATAGCCATCCTGGTTTTGCAGATTGGGCGATTCGTTGGAGGTAAAGGCCAGCCACTCGCCATCGGGGCTCCACCCCACCGCAGAGGACGGGGCCTTGAAGTGGGTTAGTTGTTTCCATTCGTGGGTCTCGTGTTTGAGATCCAGGGTGAACACGTTCATCTGCCCGGCCCGGTTCGACATCACCGCCAGGCGGGTGTTGTCGGGGTGTACCTCTCCGGCGTATTCCTGCGTGGTGGGGCTATCGGTCATCTGCACCACCTGGCCCGAGGCCAGCGCTAGCTTGAAAAGGTTGTTCTGCTCGTCGCCGTCCTTATCCTTGGCGAAGACAATTTCTGCATCGTCCCGCGTCCAGACAAAACCGGCCCGCAGTTGGCGCGGAGCCTGGCCATCGGTGAGTTTTTTGACCTCACGGCTCAATAAATCCAGGGTGTAGAGCTCGTAGCGCCCGGTTTTATCCCAATAGAAGGCAATTTTCTGACCGTCCCAACTGGGTGTGACCACCGCAAAGCTGGGCAGTTGGGCGAGTTCCTCGAGGGGAATGCGGTTCTGCTTCATCAGGTCAAGTTTAGCTCAAAATTGCTCGAGGCCTGTGCGCTGTGCCTTGATACGCTTGAGCTGGGCCACCAGTACAAAACTCACGATGAACAAGAGGGCCCAGGAGGTTAGCTTGGAGACGGAAACCATCTGCCAGCCATCGGCTTGATGGGGGTACTGCCAGGCCCCCAGGTAGGTTCCGATGTTCTCGGCGATCCAGATAAAGGTGGCTACCAGCACAAAACCCAGCTTGGCCGGTAGCCAGAACACCTGCACGGGGGCCAGGGCGGGGTCGGGACGGCTGAAGGGTTTTGTGGACAGGCTAATGTAAATGCGGGTGCGCCAGTAAGCCACAAAAAGCCCCGCAATGATCAGCCAGCGAATATCGTAAAAAACAGCATTGGTATAGAAATTACCGTAGATCAACACCACAAACAGCCAGTTAACCCAGCTAGGCGGGAAATTCTCTAGTCGCAGGTGCAGACGCCGCCAGGCCTGGGTGATGTAGCTGGCCACCGCCGCATACATGAAGCCCGCAAAGAGGGGCACCCCCAGAAGCTTGGAGTAGGCCTCCCCCGGATACGCCCAGGAACCCAGGTTGACCTTGTAGATTTCCATGGCCATGGCAATCCCGTGGAAGAGGGTAATGGTTTTGAGTTCGTCCACCGTTTCGACCTTGAGGCCCCAGACCATCCAGATCTGGATCAGAATGCAGCACAGCAGCAAAAAATCGTAACGGAGCAGCCCCGGAATCTCCATGAACTTGGTGAACAGCAACAAAAGCAAAATCAGGCCGGGGAAAAAGCAACTGGCGGCCTCTTGATAAACAAAATTGAGCAGTAAATTCCAGGCTTTTGGGAGCGAAAATGTGGGCTGCACTGGCTCCAGGGTAGCAGATGAACCCGACCTGCTAGGGTCAATATATGCATAAGCTCGAGCCGCTCAATCCACTGTTTCGCAATAGCTTGGCCAAGACTTCAGATTCACTGCGCCCCTTTGAGTTGACCAAAGGCCTAAACACAACTACCAAACGGCACCGCCAGGGGCTCAGCACACGAAGGCAGGCAAAGTTGGATGTTGGGGCAAACACAGGTGGACGCTCTCAGGAGCTTATGACCAGGGCCTTGCTGATGTAGTTTGAATCCTCCAGCACTTTCAGGATGAAGTCGGCCACGTCGGCCCTCGAGATTCTCCCCCGCCCGCTACTCCCAATCCTGTAGGCGCCGGTTCTGGCATCGTTGGTCAGGCCAGTGGGGCGGGCGATGGTCCAGTCAAGGCCGCTTTCCATCAGGGTGGTCTCCTGACGTTCGTGCTCTTCCAGGGCTGCCTTGAGAAAGAGCCAGGCCATCTGGGCGATCAGGCCCTTGCGGCTGTCGCCTACGCCAAACGAACTCACCGCGACCACCCGCCTTACCCCATGCTGCTGCATGGCCCGCACGATGTGGGCCGTTCCCTGGCTGCGGGTCAGGTCCCCTGCCTGGCTGCCCGCACCCAGCGCAATCACCACAGCATCCTGGCCCTGAACGGCCCTGGACACCGCCTCGAGGTCGAAGATATCGCCCCGCAGGACGCTGATATAGGCATGATCGGGGAACGAGGGGTTTCTCGCAAAGGCGGTCACGCGATGCCCCTGTTCGAGGGCTTGCTGAACGACCTGAAGCCCGACACCTCTCGATGCACCCAAAACCACGATCTTCATGCCTACAAAATAACGTTAGGGGCGTACCACAATACGCCCCTACGACACCAAGTCGCCTACTGCACCTTCAGGGTGATAATGGTGAGCGGCGGTTCGGTCTCGAGCTTGCCGGTCTCGCGCACCTCGTAGGTAATCTCGCCGGGGCCGGGGTCGGAGAAGTAGCTCCAACCACAGGCCGCACTGAGCGGAATATCCTTGCGCCCGATGATCCGATCCCCACGCCGCACCAGCACGGTGTAGCTGCTGGCCGAGCCCACCCCGCCGAAGCGGAAGGGCCTCGAGACCGTACCCCCCGCTTGCAGGTTCGAGAGCGCAAAGCTCTGGCTACAGATGGCCCCTGCCTGGGCCTCGGGCACCACCAGCGAGATTCGAGCCCCCGAGGCAGCGCCCTCGGGCCGCACCTCATACACCCGGGTTCCGCCCGGAGGCGGCGGGACGTTCAGGCTCCACTGCCCGTTGGCATCGGCAGTGACCCGCCCCAGGCTGGCGCCGTCCTCGAAGATTTCGACCACCTGACCCGGCCGGGCCGTACCCTGGAGGGTAAAACCGGTAGCGGCCACCGTAGCGCCCTCCAGCGGCCAGGTAAACGCGGGCTCAGCAGGCAGCGTGACGTTGACATTCGTACTGACGCCCGTAGCCTGTCCAGCCCGGCGCACCTCGTAGGTGTGGGCGCCGGCAGCCAGGGCCGAGGGGAGCGCCGAGGTCGCCACCGGGAAGCTCCACCGCCCATCGGGGCCCACCGTCACCACCCCCAGGGGGTTGCCATTGTCAAAGAGCTCGAGGGTCTCCCCTGGCTTGCCGGTGCCTTGCAGGGTATAGCTTCCGGCAATCAGGGTTGAACCACCGGAGGGTGCGGTAATGCTCACGGCAGCCACTTCTGGCGACAGGCCCGCGCTGAAGGCCCGCAAGCCCAGTCCCGGTAGAACCGAGAGCAGGCCCAACAGTCCGATGGCCCCCAGCAGTAGGCCCAGAGCAGGCGCCCCCATGCGTGCCGCCGGCGCCATCAACCCCTGGGTCAGGCCCATGGGCGCTGCCGCGACCGGAATCCCCGGCGCTTCCGAGCTGCCAAACTGGGTCAGGGCGGCCTCGGCCTCGCGGTCTTCGGCCTCCTGCACGGGGGTGGGCTTGCTGAAAATCAGGAAGAAGGTCTTGAGGTAGTAGTAGGCCCCAATGGCCGAGGTCACGAGCGCCAGCACCACCAGCCCATAAAAACCCGCCCGCGCCGCCTCCTGGAAGACCAGATACTTGGCCCAGAACCCGGCCAGGGGCGGCAACCCCAGTACCGAAAGGATGCCCAGCCCCATTGCCCCGCCCAGCAGGGGCTTGCGATACCACAGGCCGCGCAGGCGCTCTAAGGGCACGTCCTGGTTGGAGAGCATCGAGAGCACAGCAAAAATGAGCCCTGTGGCCAGCCCATAGGTCAGCAGGTAAAAGGGAATGGTGGCCTGTCCGGTGGGGCCAAAGAGCCCCAGCCCGATGTAGCCCGCATTGGCGATGGAGGAGTAGGCAAAAAGCCGCTTGGCCTCGGTTTGGGTCAGAGCCCCCAGGTTCCCGAACAGGGTACTGAGGGCGATCAGCACCGCCATCCCCACCCCCCAGGCTTCCAGACCTTCCGGGGTGAAGATCCGCAACATGGCCGCAAAGGCCGCCGCCTTCACCGCTGTGGCCATGAACAGCGTCACCACTGTGGGACTACCCTGGTAAACATCGGGCGACCACCATTGGAAGGGCACCATGGCGGTCTTGAAGGCAAAGGCCGCCATGATCAGAAACAACCCCGCGATGTAGAGGGGCCCGGAGCCGGGAGCCCCCGCCATGAAGCTGCCGGTTGCGCCAAAGTAGAGGGCAATGCCGTACAGAAAAATAGCCGCCCCCAAAGCCCCCAGCAAAAAGTATTTCAAGCCCGCCTCAAAGCCTTTCTCGTCGCGCTGCCAGGTAGCCAGCACATAGAGGGGCAGCGAGAAGACCTCGAGGGCAATCACCAGCACCACCAGGTTGGGGCTGCTGGCCATAATGTGCATGCCGGTAACCGCAAACAGCACCAGCAGCGGAAACTCGAACTTTCTGGCCGGCCCCAGCAACAAGGCCCACAGCCCGCCCAGAATGGCCACCAGGGTCAGGCCACGGGCCAGGGTATCGAAGCGGTACAGGCCCCCAAAGGCTTCCACCGTCTGGCCCCAGCCCACCACACAAAACAAGCCCGCAAGCACCAGGCCTGCCAGGGTAACGATCCGGTTGGCCTCGCGGGAGATGATAAAAGCAAGCAACGACAGTACCGTGGCGAAGCCCACCAGCATGTACAGGGTCAGCATCGCACACCTCCGGTAAGGCTCGAGGGTCGAGAGCCCAGGGTCGAGAACATGAGCACAGCAGCTCTGGCCACTCGAGGTTCAACACCAGAAAGCACCGCAGCGCTCATGAGGCACCTCCGAAAAGCGCGGCCAGGGCCTTCCCCAGGGGCTCCAAGTACACGGTGAAGAGCTTCGGGTACAGCCCCATCAGAAGCAGCACGGCCACCGTGAAGGCAGCAAAACCCCATTCGCGGGAGTCCAGGTCGGGCACCGCCTGGGCCTGGGCATTTTCCTGGAAAAGTTTCTGGAAGGCGGTGAGGGCATAGGCCGCCGCCGCAATCACCGCCAGGAAGGCCACAAAGGTCAGCCAGGGCGAAACCTTGTAGGCCCCCAGCAGGGCCATCAGCTCGCCCGGAAAACCCGAGAGCCCCGGCAGCCCAATCATGGCCATCAGCAAGAACATGCCCAGCACGTAAAGGGCCGGCGCGTGTTTGGCCAGGCCGCGCACGGGGGAGGTCTCGAGGCTCCCCGTCCGTTTGTAAACCAGCCCAATGAACAAGAACATGGCCGAACCGTACACCATCGAAGCCCCCAACAGGTACAAGGCCCCTACCGTACCCTCGCTATTGCCACTAAAGAGGCCCAGAGCCGCCACGCCCATGTGCGAAACCCCGGCATAGGCCAAAAGCGTTTTCCAGTCAGGGGCGCTAAAAGCCACCCAGGCCGCATAGATAGCCCCAAAAGCCGCCAGGAACAGGAGCAAGCCCTGCCACTCACGGAAGCCATCGGGCATCAGGGGAATGGCCCATTTGAAGAAGGCGAAGATACCCACCTTGTACAGGGTACCCATGGCGTCGGCCAGACCCGAGGGGTGATTCTGCTGGTGGAAACTGGGCAGCCAGGCGTGCAGGGGGAAAAGCGGGGTCTTGACTGCCA
Source organism: uncultured bacterium (assembly GCA_964543055.1). Lineage (GTDB taxonomy): Bacteria > Deinococcota > Deinococci > Deinococcales > Thermaceae > Meiothermus. Next base: position 655 of record CAZIXH010000180.1, on the reverse strand, counting down.
GCGCCACCAGAAAGCCCAGGAAGGCCAGCGCAGCGGTCTGCCCGGTGAGCGGATTGGCCGCCAGATCGGTGTAAAGAAAGCTATCCGCCCCGCCCAGAAAGCGCACCGCAAAGATAGCGGCCAGCATGGGCAGTGAACCCACCAGGGTAAAGAGGGCAAAGGTATAGATGGCCCGGAGCCGATCGGCGCCCCCGTAAAACCAGAGCATCAGGAGCGAGGGAATCAGTGTGGCCTCGAAGAAGAAATAGAAGAAAATCAGGTCTTGCGCAGCAAAAATACCCAGCAAGCCGGTCTGCATCATCAGGGTATACGCCAGAAAGCGCACCGGCACATCGGCAATCCAGACCCCCAGCAAGACCACCAGGCTCACCGCAATCCACAAAAGCAGCCCCGCACCATCCAGCCCCAGCGCATAGTAGACCCCTGCCTCGGGCAGGAAGGGCGTCTGGCTGGCATAAGCCACACCCTGCCCACCGTAGCCCGCAAATAGCACCAGCGAGATCCCCAGGCTAATGGCCGCCGAGGCAATGGCAAAACCACGGCCCAGACCGGGCACGATGAGCAAGAGCAGACCCGCCACGAGGGGTAACCACAGTCCAACATGAATCATCGCAACACCCCCCAGCCCAACAGCAGCACCAGCGCCAGGAGCAAC
>CAZIXH010000179.1:0-5436 GCA_964543055.1 uncultured bacterium | reverse complement strand
GGCTGAGACCAGGGGGTAGGGGCTCCTCGAGGTCTGCGCTATGTAGCAGGATGTGCTCCTTGAGGGGCTCCCCTATCGGGCGGATTCCGGCCCCATCCCGCAGCACCGCCCCCGCAATCACGGTGGCCAGCAGCGCACGGTGTCCCCTCGAATCGGCAATCTGGGCGTCTACCCGTTGGCGACCATCCACCAGATACACAATCGGCCAGTCATCGGGCTGCTTCCGGGCCGGGGTACGGGCTGTCCAGTTACCTTCGTAGTGGGTTTTGATGTCCTCGAGGCCGCTCCCTTCGTCTTCTCCCCCAACCCGCTCAGGCAGGGCATACTCGGGGTTCCAGGCTTCCAGCTTCCAGGCCATGAACTCAATCTACCAGCCCGTCGGCAAGCAAGCAAAAGCCAGCCGATGCAGGGAAAGGCTGGCTAGCTGGTTGGAAAGTTATTTCAATCGGTTGAGGGCATCCTGGGCTTCTTTGAAATCGGGCCGCAGCTTGAGAGCCTGCTCACACTGGGCTCGAGCCCCGGCTTTATCGCCTAGCAGCTCATTGGCCCGACAAAGCCAGAAGCGGTAAACCGGGTTGTCCCTTTCCAGGGCTACGGCCTTGGTGAAGTTGAAGCGGGCTTTCTGAAAATCCTTGAGTTCAATCAGAACCTGGCCCAGGCCAATGTAGGCATCGGGAAAGCGCACCGGCGACAGGGCTACGGTCTGTTGGTAGGATACACCCGCCTGCTGCCAGTCCTTTTTCTCGTAGTAGGCATCGCCCCGGCGCAACCAGGCTTCGGCATTGCCGGGAGTCAGAATCACCGCCTGATCCAGATGCTCAACCGCCAGATCTACGTTGCCGCGAAGCAGCAATAAGCTGCCATACTTGACCCGCAAGGAAGCATTCTTGGGGGCCGCCTTAACCGCATCGTCGTAGTTCTTGAGGGCTTCTTCCCATTTGCCCTGGCGGATATAGATATCGGCTAACAAGGCCCGAACAACGGGCTCGTCTTTGATAGCGAGCGAACGGTTAATGGACTCAACCGCCTGATCGAGGCGGTTCTGGTAGGCCAGTACCGTGCCGCGGGTGGCGTAGATGGGGGCATACCGGGGGTTGACCCGCTCGGCCTCACGCAAAACATTGAGGGCCTGATCCAGCAGGTTCTTGGAGGCTTCACGGTTTTCGGCCAGCAAGTACTGCCGCACATACACCTGAGCCAGCGCCACATACGACTGAATGAAGCTGCTGTTGAGGGTAATCGAGCGGCGCAGGTTTTCGATGGCCGCCGTGAAGCGATTGAGTTCGGACTGCACCCGTGCCAGCAGGTACAGGTTTTCGGCGCTGGGAGCATCCTTGACCGCCCGCTCACAGGCCGTGAGCGCTGCTTCGGGACGTCCGGCGTCATAAAGCAGGGCACACAAGCTGGCCTGGGTTTGCGGTCGCGACGAGGGCTGGGCAGGCTGGGCGGGGTTTTGTTGTGCCAGCACACCCCCCATTACCAGCACCATCACAAAGAACCAAAAACGCATCATCTTCCTCCTGGATACCCCAACCCGTTCAGTCGAAAATCATAAACCTGCACCCACAAGGTTGTACAAGTGGGGGGTTGAGAGCAGTTTGTTAGCTTTGGTTTCATGAGTACCTTCCAAGATCAAAGAATGTAGCGGGAGAGATCGCGGGATGCCAGCACATTCTCGAGCCTCGCTTCCACATATTCTTTGGTCACTTCGACCCGCCCCAGATTGGTCTGAAACGAGACTTCCTCGAGCAGCCGTTCCAGCACCGTGGAAAGCCGCCTGGCGCCAATATCCTCCAACTCTTGGTTAGCTTGGTGAGCAAACCGGGCCACGGCCTGGATAGCCTCGGGGGTGAAATGCACCTCGGTATCGTCGGCCGCGAGCAAAGCCCGGTACTGCTTGATCAGTGAGTTTTCGGGCTCACGCAGGATTCGTTCGAACTCCTCTGGGCCCAGGGGCTCGAGTTCCACCCGGATGGGGAAGCGGCCCTGCAATTCGGGAATCAGGTCGGAAGGCTTGGACACGTGAAAAGCCCCGGCGGCAATGAACAGCACGTGGTCGGTCGAGACCGGCCCCAGGCGGGTCGAGACCACCGTGCCCTCCACGATGGGGAGCAAATCCCGTTGCACTCCCTCGCCGGAGACATCCGGGCCGCTCATGGCCCCCTTCCCCCGGGCAATTTTGTCCATCTCGTCAATGAACACAATGCCCTCTTCCTGAGCACGGCGAAGGGCCTCCTGGGTGGCTTCTTCTTTGTCCACCAGGCGCTCGGCTTCCTGGTTTTTGAGGATTTCCAGCGCCTCCTTGACCCGCACTTTGCGCCGCACCCGGCGCTGGGGCATCAGCCCTTTGAGCATGTCCTGCAGACCCTGCATCTGCTCACTGCCAAACATGCCGGCCATCGGGAGCCTGGCTTCCTCGGCCACCTCAATCTCCACCAGCTGGTCGTTGTAGCGGCCTGACCGCAGTTCAAAAGGCTGCACCCGGAGCAACGAGGCCACCTCCTCTTCGGCCATGCTCTGAGCCCGGCCCTCGACCTTGGCCTTCATCTCCTGCATGACTAGCTGGTACGATGCCTCGGCCAGATCGCGCACAATCGAGTCCACATCCCGCCCCACGTAGCCCACCTCGGTAAACTTGGTGGCCTCAACTTTCAGGAATGGAGCCCCCGCCAGCCGGGCCAGCCGCCGGGCAATTTCGGTCTTGCCCACCCCGGTAGGGCCAATCATCAGGATGTTCTTGGGCATGACCTCGCGGGCCAGCTCGGGCGGCAGCTTTTTGCGCCGCACCCGGTTACGGAGCGCAACGGCCACGGCCCGCTTGGCTGCGGCCTGACCCACGATGTGTTTATCCAGCTCACGCACGATCTCGGCAGGGGTCAGGTTCATGCGATACCCCCTACGCTCAGCACCTGGGTGGGCTGCCCACTGGTGTAGAGGTCAATCTCGCCGGCCAGCCGGATGGCCTGTTCGGCAATCTCGGGAGCCGTCAGGCTGGAGTGCCGCAACAGCGCTTTGGCCGCCGCGAGGGCGTAGGGCCCCCCCGAACCGACGGCTATTACAGGCTCATCCGGGCTGAGCACCTCGCCGTTACCGGAAAGCAAGAGCAGGGTGTCGCGGTCGGCCAGCACCAGCATAGCCTCGAGGTTGCGCAGCACCCGGTCGGTACGCCAGAGCTTGGCAGTTTCGATAGCCGCCCGTTGCAGGTTGCCTTTGGCCCCCGACAACGCCCCCTCAAACTTCTCCAGAAGGGTCAGGGCATCAGCAACCGCACCCGCAAAACCCACCAGGATGCCGCCCCCCTGTTCCAGACGGCGCACCTTGACCGCTCCGGTTTTCATGATGGTCTGTCCCAGGGTAACTTGTCCATCGCCTGCGATGGCCGTGACACCGTCCCGACGTACTGCCACGATGGTGGTGCCGTGCATACCCTCCATTACCTTCGGAATCTAGCGCCGCACGGTGAATCTGATATGAGAAGCAACGTATGTAACGCAAGCATTCGCTGCCAGGCATGGTTGCGTGGTTACCGCATATCTCCTAGACGATGAGCTAACCCATCAGGAGTTGAGACCCGGAAGCAACCATTGCGATTAGCCCCTTTACGGTTTGTCTGGCGCAACCGAATACGGAGAACGGTAGCGTCAACGGCACAAGGATCATCGAATCCAACAACGAATACCCGTGTCATTCCGAGGAGGCGTTAGCCGACGAGAAATCAGGTACAGCACAGGGCTAGTGAATGTTGGGGAAGGTAGCGTATCGGATTCCTCGCTGCGCTCGGAATGACACTTTTGACTAGATTCTTGTGCCTTTCGCGTCGCCGTTCTGATTAAGAGTTGTGCCAGACTCACTTTTGCCGCAGGATAAGCGGCAAAAACAGAGCGGGCCGCAATACAGACCCGCAGATTGTTTAGAGCCCCTTGAAGCCCTCGGGAACTGGCAAGGCTCGAATGCGGTTCAGGGGCCACCAGACCGCATTGGCCCGACCCGCAATGGAAGCGGTGGGCACCGGCCCAAAGGTGCGCGAATCCTCCGAGCCGCCAAAGGTTCGGTTATCGCCCATGACAAAGTAATAGCCGGGTTTGAGCTTCAGTGCGCTGGTATAGCAGTGCTCCCCGCTTCGGCTCCGCTGTAAATCCTCGGCACTGGGGGGTGTCAGCATTTCCAGGGTGGGTTTGAGATACTCGGGCAGTTGATCGGGCGCAAAACGCACCTGTTGCTGGGTGATCAGGGCGGTTAGTTTTTCGTTCTCGTAGCAGACCACCGGGTAGCTATCGGGGTAAGGGGTCAGTTCAGCCGTGATGTGTAGCTCGTTCAGGGGTTTGCCATTGAGGTAGACCACGCCTTCGCGCAGGCTGACCTCGTCACCAGGCAGACCGACGATACGCTTGATAAAAAAGGCTCGGAATTGAAAGCCCAGCAGCGGGAATTGGGCCACTGCGTTGGGTGTCCCCTCCGGTGGCTTGACGATGGCAACCTCGCCCCGTTGCCACTGCATCAGGCCAAAGCGTACCAACCAGGTTTCATATTTGGGCACAAACACCCGCTCACCGTTGAGCAAGGTGGGATTCATGGAGCTGCCCACCACGCCCACGGTAGTAAAGACAAACGTGGTGACCAGGAAGGCCAGCAAAAGCGCCTCACCCACCTGGCGAAACCATTCCTTGAAGAGATAGTCCAGAAAGTTGCGCATCGTAAAGAGTCCCCTTCGTCTTGGCCTAAAGCCCGGCCCATAGCATAACGCACACCGGCACTCTGCCTAGCAGTCCATCTGATTATTGCGCTCTCCACACGTGAACATGGGCACCGGACAACCTGACTAAAATCTTAGCTGGGCCTGCGAAGCGGCCTTGCGCCCAGCCTCGACAATTTCTTCCAGCCGACCAAATTGCTCAATCCCAACCCCTGGAAGCTCGGGGCGAATGTAGAGTTCGGGGGGGTAAAGCGAACGCCTGGCGGCGGTCAGGTGGTTTTGCATGATGTCTATGGCCCGGCGTACCTGTCCAATGGAGGAACGGGGAACCCCCGGCAGCCGCATCTCGGGGGTAACGTCTACTGCCAGCACATACTTGGCCCGCATGAACCTCGCAGCGTCTACCGGCAGGTTGTCTAGCACACCCCCATCCACATAGGTTCGGCCCTCATAAACAACGGGCGCCACCAGCCCTGGGTAGGCCGCAGAGGCCAGCACCGCCCCCGGTAGGTCACCCTCCGAAAAATAGGCCAGCTTGCCCGCCTCGAGGTCCACCGCCGTTACCACCAGTTTTTTGGAAAGTTGTTCGAAGCGGGGGGGCAGGTGTTTGGCCAGGAAATCGCGCAACCCGCGCTGGGAGATGAGTCCAGGCCTCGGCACCAGGTCCAGCAAGCGCAACCAGGGGGTTGAGCGGGAAATCTCGAGGATTTCGGCGGGCTTTTTCCCCGAAGCATACAAAGCCC
>CAZIXH010000178.1:0-4239 GCA_964543055.1 uncultured bacterium | reverse complement strand
GTCGTAGGGAGGGGGCTCGAGGTCAATCCCTCCCGGAAACCTGGAGGTGTATGAACCCTTCTATAAAGGTGTATTCAGCGCGAACGGTACTGGATGACCTCGACTTTTTCCATGGTGATGAGCCCCTCCCGCACCATCTGGTCCAGGGTGGGCATGAAGGCCTGGATTTTTTCTTCGCTATCTACAATTTCAATCAGGATGGGCAGGTCTTCGGAGAGTTGCAGAATTTTGGCGCTGTGGATACGGGAGTGGGCGCCAAAACCCATGAAGCCTTTGAAGACTGTAGCGCCGGCCAGGCCCGCTTTTTTGGCCTCGAGGACAATCGCCTCGTACAGGGGCCGCCCCTGCCACTTGTCCGACTCGCCCAGAAAAATTCGTACCAGCTTGGCTTCCCCTTGTAGCTTCACAGCAACCTCCCGGCCCAACGGTAGGCCAAAAAGACCATTCCAAACCCCAGCACCACACTGCCCACCACGTACAAGAAAGCCTTGAACCACTCTCCCTGTTGCACCAGCGTGAGGGTTTCCCAGCTAAAGGTGGAGAAGGTGGTGTAGCCCCCCAGCACCCCCACCGCCAGAAACAGCCGCCACTCCGGGCTCAGGGCCCCTTCCAGGCTCAGGCGTAGCACAATGCCAATAAGAAAGCTACCGGTTAGGTTGATCAGAAAGGTACTCCAGGGAAACCCCGGCCCACTGAGGCCCTGCACCCAGGCCCCCAGCCCATAGCGCAACATCGCGCCTATGGCCCCGCCCAGCATGACCAGCAAGTAGCGCTCCACACTGCCAAGTATCTTCCCTAAAGGCCACCTTAATCCAGTCCTCTGTCATGCTCTCAGCAAAGGCGGGGTAGACTTGAGGGATATGAGATTTTTAGGTATCCCGTTGGTCTTGCTCTTGCTGGCCGGTTGTGCCCCGCAACTTGGGGTTAGCGATAATCAGCGCCGGGAATGGGGCTTGCAGCCCATCATTAGCGGCTTTGCGCCCGACCGGGGCGAGGGGGGCAAGTACCGGCTGCGCGAACGGGTGTTTTTCAGCTTTACCCTGAGCCAGCCGGGCTACGTAACCCTGGTCACGATGGACTCCGACACCACCACAGTGGTACTCGAGCGCAACGTACAACTGCCCGCCGGACGGCACACCTTCCCCCTGGCCACCGACCGCAACGCCCAGGGCCAGGCCACCTACCTGGTGGTGCCGCCTCTGGGGCCCTCCCGCTTCAGGCTGCTGTACACCAGTACCCCCGTCAACAACCGTGAGCTATTCCGGGGCAAACTGAGCAACGAGGATTTCAACCGCCACACCCAGGCGTACCTGGGCGAGGCTCCGGTGCGCGACGTGGCCGAGACCTGGATGGAGGCGGTGCCCCAATGAAAAGCCTCATTTGGTTGCCCCTCACCCTGGCTCTACTGGTAGCCTGTGGCCCTACCACACCCCAAAACAGCCTGGACTTGAAGCCCAATGCCGTGGTGCTGCCCGACGACGAGGTGGATTCTGCTACCGCCACCGACATGAACGTGCAAACCGACAAAGACCTAGCCACAGGCCAGATTGTAATCAGCGATGAGGGCGAAGGCCTGGTACGCCGCATTACCGAAGTCACCGAGACCGGCGCGGGCATGGTGAATGGTCAGGCGGTGCGAAAATTCTACCTCAAAACCGAGAACGCGGCCCTCGAGGATGCCATTGCCTCGGGCGATGTGACCCTCGAGACCGACCTGACCATCGGCGATGCCAACATGGTGCAGGCCCTGGATGGCGTGAGCGTGCAGGACTTCACCGGCAAAATCAACCTGACCAACGTCAAGTTCGACATTCCGGGAGTGCCCGGCGCTTCCATCACCCTAAACGGCTTTATCGAACAAACCCTCAAGCCCAACTTCAACCTCAAGTTCAGCAGCGGCAGCATCGAGGTGTTTAAGGCCGGGATGAGCGGCACCCTCAAAGCCCAGATCACCGCCACCATCCAGGCCAACGCCAGCTATAGCCCCTTCAGCCTGAACAAGGAGCTGGCCTCCTGGAACATCAAACGGGCCTTTTTGGTGGGGAGCGTGCCGGTGGTGGTGGTGTTGCAGCCCAAGCTGATTGCCGGGGTGAGCAGCAACGCCAGCGGCAAGGTGACGGTAACGGTGGGCATCGCCCCCACCTTCAATACCAACGTCCAGCTCGACTACAACCGCAGCCGCACCACCAACGGCGGCTGGAACAACACCTTTACCGCCAACTTTGCCCTCAACCCCACCTTCAACTACGCGGTACCGGTGCAGGGTTCGGGCAACGCCTTTGCGGGGTTGGCCATGGACATCAAGTTTTATGGTATTGCGGGGCCCAGCCTCGAGGCCAAACCCTTCATCAACCTGACCCTCTCCGGCAACAACGGCGCGGCTACGCTCAAGAGCGGCATCAATGGTAGCAGCAAGGTCGAGGCTGGCTTTAAGGTGCTGGGGAAGGGCCTCGAGACCGCCTACAACGGCCCCAGCATCGAGCAAGCCCGCACCTTCAGTTGCCAGGCTCCCAGCACGTGTACCGCAAATTAGGCTGCCGAAAGCTCAAAGCTGAAGGCCAAAGGCAAGTGAACCACCCTCTTGGGGTAGGTTGGCGTAGTGGACTAGCTGAGGTATGAGGGGAGGCCACAAGTCGTTCTGCCGCTACGGATAACGAACAGCCTCTACTTTGCTGGCCTTGCACGAAAGCGCCACAACCCCGAAAATACCCAGGTGTTCGAGTTTTCCATTACCGCCCAGTCCGGCAGGGCCCGCACTGGGCTCTTTGCCACCCCCCACGGCGTGGTGCAAACCCCGCTCTTCATGCCGGTAGGCACCCAGGGCAGCGTGAAGGGGATTTCGCCCAGGGAACTGTATGAAATCGGTTCGCAGATTATTCTGGGCAATACCTACCATCTGCTGCTACGCCCCGGCCCCGAACGGGTGCGGGCGCTGGGCGGGCTGCACAGGTTTGCCGCCTACGACGGCCCCTGGCTCACCGACTCGGGCGGCTTCCAGGTGATGAGCCTGGGCGACCTGCGAAAAATCAGTGAACAGGGCGTGACCTTCCGCAGCCACCTGAACGGCGACCTGATTGAGCTTTCCCCAGAGTACAGCATCGAGGTACAGGAAGCCCTGGGGGCCGATATCATCATGGCCTTCGACGAGTGTCCCCCTTACCCGGCCACTCCGGAGTATTTGAAGGCTTCCATCGAACGTACCCTGCGCTGGCTCGAGCGCTCCCTGAAGGCCAAAACCCGCCCCGACCAGGCCCTTTTTGCCATTGCCCAGGGAGGGGTTGACCTGAAGCTACGCCGTCTCAGCGCCGAGGCCACCGTGGCTTTCGATACCCCTGGCTTTGCCATTGGCGGGCTGGCGGTGGGCGAGCCCAAGGAAGGCATGTACCCGGCAGTGGAGCTTTCCACCCGGCTGTTGCCCGAAGCAAAGCCCCGCTACCTGATGGGGGTGGGCCACCCCGAAGACCTGGTGGCCTCGGTGGCCCTGGGGGTGGATATGTTCGATTGTGTGTACCCCACCCGCACCGGGCGCTTTGGCTATGCCCTGGTGCCCGAGGGGCGGCTGAACCTGAAGCTGAGCCGCCACCTCAACGACTCCCGCCCCATTGAACCAGGCTGCGACTGCTACGCCTGCACCCACTACAGCCGGGCCTACCTTTCACACCTGGTACGGGCCGAGGAGATGCTGGCCCCCCGCATGATCTCGCTGCATAACCTGCGCTACCTGCACCGCCTGATGGAAGCGGCCAGGGCCGCCATCCAGTCGGGCGACTATGGCGAGTTCGCCAAAGACTTTGCCGGAAGGCGCTTCGGGCACGAAATTCCAGCCTGGTTTACCAGGGCCCTTCAAGAAGGCGGACACTGGGACTGATTACAGCGTCGTAGAGATACCTGTACATTCTCACCGGAGTTTAGGATGTGTTATCGTCATTGCAAGCATCCGCAGGATGCGAAGCAATCCAGATCGCCCTACCCGGCCGGTAGTTTGGCGAAATTGTTCTGGATTGCTTCGTCGGCCTTTCGCCTCCTCGCAATGACGCCGGTTCACTCAAGAGACTGGTTGAAGAGCCTTCTCACCGACGTTCCCTTTAGGCTGTGTGACTATCTTTTCGACACTCTATTTAGTGCAGCGTCGTGTAGATGCCCGTACAGTAGTGGCCCCGTTGAAGGGCTACATCAAGCCCTCTACTGTTTCACCAACGAAAACTTCGATTGTTCCTCCCCTACAGCGTAGGGGAGGTT